>NZ_JBGLYK010000108.1:0-18777 GCF_047304025.1 Pseudomonas sp. Pseusp97
TTTTTTTTTCACTCCAGTCGTCGCCCTTAGTCCATTCCTCTTCGTCTCGTGGGGTGGGTGTTGTGTATTAGACACAGGCTCGAGCACTAGGTCGGACCACTCGACGGCCGGCTCCGCCCGCGCGGCAGCCGCCGAGGTGGGCGCCAGCTCGTCAGCGGGCAGCTCGATGTTCCAGTCCAGATCGGTGGCCACGGGTTCGCTGGCGGACGCTTCGACCTCGGACCCGGCCTCGGTCGGCGCCACCGGCATGGGCGGCGCAACGAATTCGATGCTGGCCGGAGCAGGCGTCTGCCCGGCCTCCCTGCGCTCGACCTGCAGCAGCCGCTCATACAGGGCCTTGGTGCCCTGGTCGAAGCGCTCGCCGAAGGTCTTCAGCTCAGCGCGAAGGCTGGCGTTCTCCCGTTGCACACTGTGCAGCGCGAAGGTCTGCCCCAATGCGAGGCCAGCCACCGCGCCCAATACCGCCCCGGTGATCGACTCGCCCGCAGCGGCGCCGATGACCAGGCCGACCAGCATGAAAATCCATTGCATGCTTTCAAATCCTTGAGGTTCTGTGCGAATCCATCCCGAGCCGGACGACACCGTCCGACGAGCTGAGTATATCGGCCTGACTCCCTGGCCTGCGTCCACTGACTCTCAGCTTCAGAGGATCAGACGTCACGATCCCCTCTCCCAGCCACGTGACGCGCTTAGATATATTGCCGCCGGCGCCCCCGCCCGGCGTCGATACTGCCGGGCGCTCCGTTCGCTTTTCGTAGGAGCGAGCTTGCTCGCTAACCGACCCAGTACCGGCGCCACCGGGTAAACCGTTCGCGAGCAAGCTCGCTCCTACAGGAAGCCGGCCACCTCCGGGCAGGCAAAAAAAAGCCGGGCATGAGCCCGGCTTCTTCACTGCTGGTCGATCAGACCTTGGCGCGCTCGTAGCGCTTGCGGTCGTTTTCGTTGAGCATTTTCTTGCGCAGACGGATCGACTTCGGAGTCACTTCCACCAGCTCGTCGTCGGCGATGAATTCCAGCGCCTGCTCCAGGGTGAAGCGGATCGGCGGAACCAGGGCGATGACTTCGTCCTTGCCCGAAGCGCGCATGTTGTCGAGCTTCTTGCCTTTGGTGGGGTTGATCACCAGGTCGTTGTCGCGGCTGTTGATGCCGGCCAGCTGGCCTTCGTAGATCTCGTCGCCCGGGCCGAGGAACAGCTTGCCGCGGCTTTGCAGGGTTTCCAGCGAGTAGGTCAGCGCGGTGCCGGTGGCCATGGAAACCAGTACGCCGTTCTGACGGTTGGTTACCTCGCCTGCCTTGATCGGGCCGTAGTGGCTGAAGGTCGAGGTCAGGATGCCGGTGCCCGAGGTCAGGGTCAGGAAGTTGTTACGGAAGCCGATCAGGCCGCGCGCCGGGATGGTGTATTCCAGGCGCACGCGGCCCTTGCCGTCGGGGATCATGTTGGTCAGATCGCCCTTGCGCAGGCCCATCTGCTCCATCACCGAGCCCTGGTGCTGCTCTTCGATGTCGATGGTGACGTTCTCGTAAGGCTCCTGCTTCTCGCCTTCGGCGGTCTCGATGATGACCACTTCCGGACGGCCCACGGCCAGCTCGAAGCCTTCACGGCGCATGGTTTCGATCAGTACCGAGAGGTGCAGTTCGCCACGGCCGGAGACCTTGAATTTCTCCGGGGAGTCGCCTTGCTCGACGCGCAGGGCCACGTTGTGCAGCAGTTCCTTGTCCAGACGGTCCTTGATGTTGCGGCTGGTGACGAACTTGCCTTCCTTGCCGGCGAACGGCGAGTCGTTGACCTGGAAGGTCATGCTCACGGTCGGCTGGTCAACGGTCAGCGGCGGGCGCGCTTCGACGTTCTGCGGGTCGCACAGGGTGTCGGAGATGTACAGCTCGTCCATGCCGGAGACGCAGACGATGTCGCCGGCTTCGGCTTCAGCGACTTCAACGCGCTGCAGGCCCGAGTGACCCATGATCTTCAGGATGCGGCCGTTGCGCTTGGTGCCGTCGTCGCTGATGGCCACGACCGGGGTGTTGGTCTTGACCTTGCCACGGGCGATACGGCCGATGCCGATCACGCCGAGGAAGCTGTTGTAGTCCAGCTGGGAGATCTGCATCTGGAACGGACCGTCGACGTCGACTTTCGGCGCCGGAACGTGGTCGATGATCGCCTGGAACAGCGCGTCCATGTTGTCGTCCATCTTCTCGTGGTCCATGCCGGCGATGCCGTTCAGGGCACTGGCGTAGACGATCGGGAAGTCCAGCTGCTCGTCGGTGGCGCCGAGGTTGTCGAACAGGTCGAAGATCTGGTCGATGACCCAGTCAGGACGCGCGCCCGGACGGTCGATCTTGTTCACCACGACGATCGGACGCAGGCCGGCCTTGAACGCCTTCTGGGTCACGAAGCGGGTCTGCGGCATGGGGCCGTCCTGGGCGTCGACTACCAGCAGCACGGAGTCGACCATCGACATCACGCGCTCGACTTCGCCGCCGAAGTCGGCGTGGCCGGGGGTGTCGACGATGTTGATGCTGTAGTCGTTCCACTTCAGGGCGGTGTTCTTCGCCAGGATGGTGATGCCACGCTCTTTTTCCTGGTCGTTGGAGTCCATCACGCGCTCGTTTTCCGCTTCTTTGCGGTCGAGGGTGCCGGACAGGCGCAGGAGCTTGTCTACGAGGGTGGTCTTGCCATGGTCGACGTGGGCGATGATGGCGATGTTGCGCAGTTTTTCGATCACAGTGTCAGTCTCGATAGTGAATCTTCGGCTGCCGTTTTCGGCAGCGGGGGCCGGGCCGTGGCGCGGCGGTGCAAAAGGTCAGGGCGTGAGCCTACGCACCGAATGTGTCGGGAGGTCGGTGGCGGATACTGCCGCCGAACAGTCCGGGCTGGCGGCGTTGGTCCGCGCCTTTATTGCGGACGGTAAACACGCACATTGGTGTGCCCTTCGTTGACCAGGTGGTGGGCGTGCAGGCGACTCATCACGCCCTTGTCGCAATACAGGAGGTACTGGCGGTTGGGGTCCAGTTCCTTGAATTTGCTGTTGATCGCGTAGAACGGCATGGCCAGGACTTCGATGCCCTCGATGGCCAGCGGTTCATCTTCCTGGGCATCCGGGTGACGGATGTCCACGACGATCTGCCCGGCCAGCACTTCGTCGACCATCTCCACCGCCAGGTCCTTGCCCAGCTCGTCGATCACGCGGTCGACGGTCATCTGGGTGGAACGCTCCAGGGCGCGCTCGAGCACGGCCATGTCGAACTTGGTTTCTTCGTGGTCGACGCGGTACGGCTTGGCCTGGGTGGTCGGGTTCACCGAGATCACGCCACAGTATTCCGGCATGTGCTTGGCGAACTCGGCGGTGCCGATCTTGTTCGCGGTGTCAATGATGTCCTGCTTGTGGCTGACGATCAGCGGGCGCAGGACGAGGGTGTCGGTCACCCGGTCGATCACCGAGAGGTTCGGCAGGGTCTGGCTGGAGACCTGGGAAATCGCCTCGCCGGTCACCAGCGCATCGATCTCCAGGCGCTCGGCCACGCGGCTCGCCGCGCGCAGCATCATGCGCTTCAAGGTCACGCCCATGTAGCTGTCGTCGACCTTGGTGAGAATTTCGCCGACCACTTCTTCGAAGGGCACGCTGACGAACAGCACGCGCTGGGAGCTGCCGTACTTCTTCCACAGGTAGTGCGCGACTTCCATCACGCCCAGTTCGTGGGCACGGCCGCCGAGGTTGAAGAACACGAAATGGCTGATCATGCCGCGGCGCATCATCTGGTACGCCGCCACGGTGGAGTCGAAGCCGCCGGACATCAGCACCAGTACCTGCTCCAGCGCGCCCAGCGGGTAGCCGCCGAGGCCATCGTGCTGGGCGTGGATCACGTAGAGGCGGTCATGGCGGATTTCCACGCGCACTTCCACTTCCGGATTCTTCAGCGAGACCCCCGCAGCACCGCAGTGCTGGCGCAGGCCGCCGCCGACGTAACGTTCCACATCGATGGAGGTGAACGGGTGCTTGCCGGCGCGCTTGCAGCGCATGGAGAAGACCTTGCCCGGCAGCTTGTCGCCGAAGTGCGCCTTGCACTTCTCGAGGATGTCGTCGAAATCACCCAGCGGGTATTCGTGCACTTCCAGGAAGTGGCCGATGCCCGGCGTGCAGGTCAGGCGCTCGATCATCTCGCGCAGGGCCTTGGGGTCGGTGACCTTGGTCTCGACCTCGAGGTTGTCCCACTCGCCTTCGACCAGCAGCTCGGGGTCGAGGTCGCGGAGCACCGTGCGAATGTTCTTCGCCAGCTGGCGGATGAAGCGCTTGCGCACCGGCCGGCTCTTGATGGTGATTTCCTGGAAGACCTTGACGATGAGTTTCATGCGAACCGGGCGATTGCCATGGGACTGAAAAAAAGGGGCGGAATTATATCCGAAATTGCTCAAGACTTGAGCAGAAATCGGAGACTTTCTTTTCGGCGCACCAAAATGGACTCATGCACCACGATGGAGCACCAAAGCGGTGCACTATTATCGCGTCCTTGCTCGTGGCACTCGCCGCAGCCCGTGATTTCCGGGCCTCTGCCCATTTACGGGCACTGGCACGCAACTTGCTCTCTTGTGAGGCAGGTTGCCCTGGCGGAGTATTCCGGCCGGCATCACCCGATACTGGGGCACAAAAAAGCTCCCAGCTCTAATCCCTCCTGGAGGACAGCATGTCGTACAAGTCGCAACAACTGATCAAAGATCATGACGTGAAGTGGGTTGACCTGCGCTTCACCGATACCAAAGGCAAGCAGCAGCACGTCACCATGCCCGCCCGCGACGCGCTGGACGACGAGTTCTTCGAAGCCGGCAAGATGTTCGATGGCTCCTCCATCGAAGGCTGGAAGGGCATCGAAGCCTCCGACATGATCCTGCTCCCGGACGACAGCACCGCCGTGCTCGACCCGTTCACCGAAGAGCCGACCCTGATCATCGTTTGCGACATCATCGAGCCGAGCACCATGCAAGGCTACGAGCGCGACCCGCGCAACATCGCCAAGCGCGCCGAGGAATACCTGAAGTCCACCGGTATCGGTGACACCGTATTCGTCGGCCCGGAGCCGGAGTTCTTCATCTTCGACGAAGTGAAGTTCAAGTCCGACATCTCCGGCTCGATGTTCAAGATCTTCTCCGAGCAGGCTTCCTGGAACACCGACGCTGACATCGAGACCGGCAACAAGGGTCACCGTCCGGGCGTCAAGGGCGGCTACTTCCCGGTACCGCCGGTCGACCACGACCACGAAATCCGTACCGCCATGTGCAACGCCCTGGAAGAAATGGGCCTGGTCGTGGAAGTTCACCACCACGAAGTGGCCACCGCCGGCCAGAACGAGATCGGTGTGAAGTTCAACACCCTCGTTGCCAAGGCTGACGAAGTCCAGACCCTGAAGTACTGCGTGCACAACGTGGCCGATGCCTACGGCAAGACCGTGACCTTCATGCCCAAGCCGCTGTACGGCGACAACGGCTCGGGCATGCACGTGCACATGTCCATCTCCAAGGATGGCAAGAACACCTTCGCTGGCGAAGGCTATGCCGGCCTGTCCGATACCGCCCTGTACTTCATCGGCGGCATCATCAAGCACGGCAAGGCCCTGAACGGCTTCACCAACCCGGCCACCAACTCCTACAAGCGTCTGGTTCCGGGCTTCGAAGCCCCGGTCATGCTGGCCTACTCGGCTCGCAACCGTTCCGCCTCGATCCGTATCCCGTACGTTTCCAGCCCGAAAGCCCGCCGTATCGAAGCGCGCTTCCCGGACCCGGCTGCCAACCCCTACCTGTGCTTCGCCGCTCTGCTGATGGCCGGCCTGGACGGCATCCAGAACAAGATCCACCCCGGCGATGCTGCCGACAAGAACCTGTACGACCTGCCGCCGGAAGAGGCGAAGGAAATCCCGCAGGTTTGCGGCAGCCTGAAAGAGGCGCTGGAAGAACTCGACAAGGGCCGTGCGTTCCTGACCAAGGGCGGCGTGTTCACCGACGAGTTCATCGATGCCTACATCGAGCTGAAGTCGGAAGAAGAAATCAAGGTGCGCACCTTCGTGCACCCGCTGGAATACGACCTGTACTACAGCGTCTGATCCACGAATACCTATAAATAGCGACAGCATTAAGGCCTCCTTCGGGAGGCCTTTTTTATGCGCTCAGGAAAACGCACCGTCGCTTTTTTGTAGGAGCGAGCTTGCTCGCGAACAGATTCCCCGGCGACACCGCTGGCGGGCCGTTCGCGAGCAAGCTCGCTCCTACGAAGAGCAGCCCCGGAATCAGATTCCGCCGTCCGCCGGCACGCCGTGCTCCTCGTCGTCCTCGCGGCGCGGTTTGCGCATGCGCGAGAGCTGCACGTTCAGACGCGGCATGGAGAGCTCCAGCCCGGCCTTGTCGAGCTTCTGCCGCAGGCGCAGGTTGAAGGCGCGCTGCACTTCCCACTGGCGGATCGGCGCGGTCTTGAAGCGGAAGCGCAGGATCGCCTGGCCGGCGTCGAAGCTCTCGATGCCCTGGATTTCCAGCGGCGACCAGATGGCGCGGTTGATGCTGCGGTCGCCACGCAGTTCGCTCGAGACCTCCTTGACCAGCGCCAGCGCATCGTCGATCGGCATGCTCGCCGGCACCGGCCAGCGGAACATGGCGTAGCCGAACTGCCGCGAGTAGTTCTTGATGCTCTTGATCTCGCTGAAGGGAATGGTGTGCACCACACCGTCCAGGTCGCGCAGGCGCACGGTGCGGATGGTCAGCCCTTCCACCGTGCCGAGGTGGCCGCCGACGTCGACGTAGTCGTCGATGGACAGCGAGTCCTCGATGATGATGAACAGGCCGGTGATCAGGTCCGCCACCAGCGACTGCGCGCCGAAGCCGATGGCCAGGCCGATGACGCCGGCACCGGCAAGCAGCGGCGTGACGTTCATGCCCATGTTGGCCAGGGCGACGATCAGCGCGACCACCGCGATGGTCACGAACAGCACGTTGCGGATCAGCGGCAGCATGGTCAGGGCGCGGGCGTTGGCGCTCTTCTTGCCGCCCAGGCCGAGGCTGTGCTGCACCGCGGTGTCGGTGAGGATCCAGACCAGCCAGGCGACCAGCAGGGTGGTGCCGAAGCTGAACAGCTTGAGGCTGATCTGCGAGCCGTCGCCCTCGGCGAAGCGAACCAGCGACATGCCCCAGACGCGCAGGCCGATCTCCAGGAAGATCAGCAGGCTGGCGATGTGCAGCAGTGTGTAGCCGAAGCTCTGCAACTGCTCGATGTACGGCGCATGGCGGCGCGCCCCGCGCCGGGCCGAGCGCTGATGGGCACGGCGGATCAGCCCGTTGACGGTCATCGCCACCACCGCCACGGCGGCGCAGACCAGGGCGCGGCGCAGGGCGTAGCTGCTGTCGCCGGCGGTGACTATGGTGGCGAACAGCGAGATGCCGACCAGCACCAGCACCGGCAGGAACCAGATCGAGCCGATCAGCTCCACCAGGTCGCTCAGGCCGCGGCGCTTGAGGCGCCGCTCCAGCGGCTGGTTGCGGATCAGGTGGGCGATGGGCCGGCGGAACTGCAGGACGAACAGCGCGGTGAGCAGCGCCGCGCAGATGTTCGCCACGGAGCCTACGAACAGCGAGATGTTCATTCCCAGGCTCTCGATGACGCGCGGGTCGTGCATCACTTCGCCCAGCGCGGCAAGGCTGCCGATCAGCCAGAGCGGGCGGAACGCGCGGCGGCGCAGGATATCCAGCGCGCGCATGCGGTGCGGGCCGCTGAGCAGCGACAGGGATATCACGCACAGCGCGGAGAACAGCGTGCCGCACACCAGCGTATAGGCGATCACCATCGCCACCAGCTTGCCGAGCGAGCTGGGCAGCACCACGGACAGGTAAACGGTGATCAGGAACGCCACCAGCCAGGGGCCGAGCTTGCGCAGGGCGAACAGCAGCAAATCGCGGGTCTTGGGGTGTTGCGGCAGTTCGTCTTCCAGGCCGAAGCGCTTGCGCATGCGCCCGGCGATCCAGCGCAGGCCAAGGGCGACGCAGGCCCAGATGAGGATGACCAGGGCGAAATCGAGGATCATTCCCGGCCATTCAGCCAGCGACGGCGTGCGCGCGTCCAGTTCGAAGCCGGCGCCCTGGAACAGTTCGGACCAGCGCACCAGCGGGCTGTTGGCGCCCTCGAACTGACGCTCCAGGCTGCCCAGGGTGTCACCGATCAGGCCGAGCACGCCGCCCTGGTCGTCCGAGCTTTTCTTCGTCGCATCGCGCAACTGCTTGAGCTTCTTCAGCAGGTCGGCGCGCTGCTGATCACTCTCCAGGGTCTTGATCACCTGGTCCAGCGACTGCTCCAGCTGCGCGTCGCTGACCTTCGTCTCGCCACCGCCCGTCACCCCGGCCAGCGGCCCGGGAAGCGCCGCCAGCGCGGGCCCGGCGACGGACAAGCCGAGGCCCAGGCAGCACAGCAGCAGCCACTGACGAAACAGGTCACGAATCGGACTCACAGGCATACCCCACCAGGAAGGAAAACGAAGCTCGGGCGCATCATACAGACGCCGGCGCCACGCTCGGACCCGCCTCGCCCGGGAAAGGTCCGTCGACGAGCAGCAGCGCACAACGCGTGGCGTCCTGCTGAAAGACAATAGGCAACTTGCCAGCTGCCGTCGGCAGTGCAAGGCTTGGCAAGACCATCCGGAGACTCTTCATGCGCCTGATCCTCACCGCCCTGCTGCTCGCCGCCGCATTGCCAGCCAGCGCGCAGATCTACAAGTACACCGACGCCAACGGCAAGACGGTGTTCACCAACCAGCCGCCAACCAACGTCGACGCCAAGCCGGTGGAGCTGCCGCCAACCAACACCGTCGGCCCGCAGGCGCCTGTGGCTGCGCCCGCCACCAGCGGTACCGCGAACCAGGCCAGCGGCGCCTACCAGATTCTCGCGCTGAGCAACCTGCCCGACGACGAATCGCTGCGCCAGAACAACGGCACCTTCGTCGTCAACGTCGTGGTGCAGCCGGCCCTGGCGCCCGACCATCAACTGCAGCTGCTGCTCGATGGCCAGCCCTACGGCGCGCCGACCAGCAGCACCAGCATCGGCCTGCAGGAGATCGACCGAGGCGACCATACCCTGGCCGTCCAGGTCCTGCAGGGCAGCCGCGTGCTCCAGGCCAGCTCACCGGTGAGCTTCACGCTGCAGCGCATCAGCACCAACAGCCCGCAGCGGCCCAGGGTCCAACCCAGGACGGGCGGCTGACGATGCGTTTTCTGGTGACGTTCCTGGCGGCGGCCTTGGTGTCGGCGCTGTGCTGCCTGTCGGCCAGCGCCGAGGTCTACACCTACATCGACAAGGAAGGTAATCGGGTCTTTACCGACCAGCCGCCGCGCGGCAACGCGCAGAAGCTGCAACTGGCGCCGATCAATTCCCAGCCCGGTTCCTCCAATGGCGTGCGCATGCCACCGCCGCTCTATGCCCCGGCGACTCCCGCGCTGCCGCCCGGCCCTCCGGCCTATCAGCTGCTGCGCATCATCGTGCCGGAGCCCGATGCCACCGTGCGGGCAAACGACGGCGCGCTGATCGTCTCCGCCACCAGCGACCCGGCCCTGCTGCCCGGCCATCTCTATCGCCTGCTGCTGGATGGCAAGCCAGCCGGCGACCCTGGCCGCAGTCCGGTATTCCCGCTGAACAACGTCGAGCGAGGCACGCACCAGCTGTCGGTGGAAATCATCGACACCCTCGGCCGCACCATCGAGCAGACGCCCAGCCAGCCCTTCCACATGTTCCGCGTTTCGGTGGCCGAAGCGACCGAACTGGACACTACCCACCCGCTTGCCGCCGCCGACCGCTGAGGCGGCGTGCGGCCCGACACAAATGCACCATATCGGTGCATCCATCTGCACCACTTTCTATACTCTCCCCATTTCGGGTCACTTCCGCTGACCGGACCGGCCGCCTGCGCACCGCGAATCAGCGCGATGCCGCGAAATACGCGTCTTTTCAGGGCCTGGTTTGCTTTTTGCATTTTCCCGCACAGTCTTGGGACATTCCTTACGCCATGCCTACAGAAACCCAGCTCCGCCTGTTGCTCGACAACCTCACCACGGCGGTGATCCTGCTCAATGCCGAGCTGCGCCTGGAGTACATGAACCCGGCGGCGGAGATGCTCCTGGCGGTCAGCGGCCAGCGCAGCCACGGGCAGTTCATCAGCGAGCTGTTCACCGAGTCGCCCGAGGCGCTGCAGTCCCTGCGCCAGGCAGTGGAAGAGGCGCACCCCTTCACCAAGCGCGAAGCGACCCTGACCTCGCTGACCGGCCAGACCATCACCGTGGACTACGCGGTGACGCCGATCCTCGACCGCCGCAATACCCTGCTGCTCCTGGAAGTGCACCCGCGCGACCGGCTGCTGCGGATCACCAAGGAAGAGGCGCAGCTGTCCAAGCAGGAAACCACCAAGCTGCTGGTGCGCGGCCTGGCCCACGAGATCAAGAACCCTTTGGGCGGGATTCGTGGCGCTGCGCAGTTGCTTTCCCGCGAGTTGCCGGACGAATCGCTCAAGGACTACACCAATGTCATCATCGAGGAAGCCGACCGCCTGAGGAATCTGGTGGACCGCATGCTCGGCTCCAACAAGCTGCCGCAGCTCTCGGTGACCAACGTCCACGAGGTGCTGGAGCGCGTCTGCAGCCTGGTCGAAGCCGAAACCCAGGGCAGCATCCCGCTGGTGCGCGACTACGACCCGAGCATCCCCGACCTGCTGATCGACCGCGAGCAGATGATCCAGGCGGTGCTCAACATCGTGCGCAACGCCATGCAGGCGATCGCCGCGCAGAACGAACTCAAGCTGGGCCGCATCACCCTGCGCACCCGCACCCTGCGCCAGTTCACCATCGGCCACACGCGCCATCGCCTGGTGTGCAAGGTGGAGATCATCGACAACGGCCCCGGCATCCCGGCTGAACTGCAGGACACCATCTTCTATCCCATGGTCAGCGGCCGCGCCGACGGCACCGGCCTGGGCCTCGCCATTACCCAGAACATCATCAGCCAGCACCAGGGCTTGATCGAATGCGACAGCCATCCGGGCCACACCGTATTCAGTCTGTTCCTGCCCCTGGAACAAGGAGTCCATTGACCATGAGCCGATCAGAGACCGTCTGGATCGTCGACGACGACCGCTCCATCCGCTGGGTACTGGAAAAAGCCCTGCAGCAGGAAGGCATGACCACCGTCAGCTTCGACAGCGCCGACAGCGTCATGAGCCGCCTGGGCCGGCAGCAACCGGACGTGATCATCTCCGACATCCGCATGCCGGGTGCCAGCGGCCTGGACCTGCTGGCGCAGATCCGCGAAGTGCACCCGCGCCTGCCGGTGATCATCATGACCGCCCACTCGGACCTGGACAGCGCCGTGGCTTCCTACCAGGGCGGCGCCTTCGAATACCTGCCCAAGCCCTTCGACGTCGACGAGGCCGTCTCCCTGGTCAAGCGCGCCAACCAGCACGCCCAGGAGCAACAGGGCCTGGAAGCGCCGGCCAACCAGACGCGCACCCCGGAGATCATTGGCGAAGCGCCGGCGATGCAGGAGGTGTTCCGCGCCATCGGCCGCCTTTCGCACTCCAACATCACGGTGCTGATCAACGGCGAGTCGGGTACCGGCAAGGAATTGGTCGCCCACGCCCTGCACCGCCACAGCCCGCGCGCGGCCTCGCCGTTCATCGCGCTGAACATGGCGGCGATTCCCAAGGACCTGATGGAGTCCGAGCTGTTCGGCCACGAGAAAGGCGCCTTCACTGGCGCGGCCAACCAGCGCCGCGGCCGCTTCGAGCAGGCCGACGGCGGCTCGCTGTTCCTCGACGAGATCGGCGACATGCCGGCCGACACCCAGACCCGCCTGCTGCGCGTACTGGCCGACGGCGAGTTCTACCGCGTGGGCGGCCATACGCCGGTGAAGGTGGACGTGCGGATCATCGCTGCGACCCACCAGAACCTGGAAAACCTGGTGCGCGAAGGCAAGTTCCGCGAGGACCTGTTCCACCGCCTGAACGTCATCCGCGTGCACATCCCGCGTCTGGCCGACCGCCGCGAGGACATCCCGGCACTGGCCCGGCATTTCCTCTCCCGCGCAGCGCAGGAGCTGGCGGTGGAGCCCAAGCTGCTCAAGCCGGAGACCGAGGAGTACCTGAAGAACCTCGGCTGGCCGGGCAACGTGCGCCAGCTGGAGAACACCTGCCGCTGGATCACCGTCATGGCCTCCGGCCGCGAGGTGCACATTGACGACCTGCCGCCGGAGCTGATGACCCAGCCGCAGGACAGCTTGCCGGCTGCCAACTGGGAACAGGCCCTGCGCCACTGGGCCGACCAGGCGCTGGCGCGCGGCCAGTCCAGCCTGCTCGACACCGCCGTGCCGGCCTTCGAGCGGATCATGATCGAGACCGCCCTCAAGCATACCGCCGGCCGCCGCCGCGATGCCGCCGTGCTGCTGGGTTGGGGCCGCAATACCCTGACCCGCAAGATCAAGGAGCTGGGCATGAAGATCGACGGCCCGGACGAGGATGGCGAGGACTGAGGTCCTGCGTTGAAGAAAGGGGCCGCAAGGCCCCTTTTTTATCCCGGGCTGCCACCATGGCGGTTAACGCCTGAGGCGTTATCCGCCCTACGTAACCGACCACCCCGGTCCGCAACGCCCTTGTAGGAGCGAGCTTGCTCGCGAACCGCCCAACACTGGCGCTGCCGGACAGCACGTTCGCGAGCAAGCTCGCTCCTACAGGTCTACCTGCTGCCTGCGGGGAGGATTTCGCAGACAAGGTCCGCTCCTACGGGCAGCCACCTACGGCCGCCGTCACAAGCCCGCAACAACCGCCCCCAGAATCTGTGGATAACCCTGTGCACGGCGTGGGGAAGGAACGTGCTACAGCCCAGGACGCGCGCGGTCTGCGGGTTTGCGGGGTTTCTGTGCAGGAAATTCCAGCTTGCCCACATCCACTGTGTGCCTGCCTGTGGATAAGCTTGGGGCAAGCCGCTGCGCTTCCCGCCCGCCGCGGGTTTGCGCGGATCGATCAGAAAACGCTCAATCCATCGCGAAGCCGTGCTGCCGCCAGGCTTCGTAGACAGTCACGGCTACGGTGTTGGACAGGTTCAGGCTGCGGCAACCCGGACGCATCGGCAGCCGTACGCGCTGCTCCGGCGGCAGTGCGTCGCGCACCTCTTCTGGCAGGCCGCGGCTTTCCGGGCCGAACAGGAAGGCGTCGCCGCGCTCATAAGCCACTTCGTGGAACGGCTGCGAACCCTTGGTAGTGAAGGCGAACAGGCGCGGCTGGCCGAGCTGCTCCAGGCACTCCTCCAGGCTCGCATAGCGCTTCACGCTGGCGTATTCGTGGTAATCCAGCCCGGCACGGCGCAGGCGCTTGTCGTCCAGTTCGAAGCCCAGCGGCTCGATCAGGTGCAGGCTGCAACCCGCGTTGGCGCACAGCCTGATAATGTTGCCGGTGTTGGGGGGGATTTCCGGTTGAAAAAGGATTACGTGGAACATGCAGCGCTCCGAGCCTGAGAACGGCGGGCATTCTACCTCCGCGAAGGAGCAAATGCGGCCCAGACCCTGGCTGAAGGTGCTGGTGTCCTTGGCCGTGCTGGGTCTGTTACTGGGGCTGATGCTCGGCCGGCTGGTCAACCCGCCACATGAAGGGCCGCCGCAGATACTTGACGTAGAGCCTTCTGCCGACGGATTGGTGCTCACCCTGGACGCACAGCCTGCCGTACGCGCCGGCCATCTGGACGGCGCCCTGGCGCTGCAGATCGAGGCCAGCGGCGAGGCGCGGCAAGGTCAGCTGCGAATCGGCGACGCGCCGGTGCGCTGGAAGCTGGAGCCGCAAGGGAAGGGAGTTCTGCTGACGTTGCTGTCGACCCGGCGCCTGCAGGGCGCCTGGGACAGCGCCGAGGTCGGGGGCCGGTGGCGGCTGAGCATCAGCGCGCGGCCCGAATAAAAGCGGGGTTTTCCCGGCCTGCCTGGTCCGGGGCCCCGAAGCGGGAGCGAATCCTGCAGAAGGGAGATTCGCGGGTATAAAAGAGGGGTTTACCCGGCCTGCCTGTACCAGGACCCCTAACGGGTGCGCGGCGCGCCGTAGCACGCCTGCGGGCATAAAAAGGGGGCTTTCCCGGCCTGCCTGTACCTGGACCCCCGAACCGGCTGCGACGGCCACCGCTTTGGGCGACGCGCTCGCAAGATGTAAAAGAGGGGTTCCCCAGCCTGCCTGTACCGAGGCCCCTGAAATCGCTGTTATCAGGGGTATTGCAGAGGGCGTGCCAAGATTGTTCGAAGGGCATCGTGCCCCGCGTCGAAGTCGCCCTCCGATTGGCTGGAAGCCCCGAAATCAAAGGCCCGCGGAAATATTCGCAAGTTGCCGAAACACGCCGCGCCAGCGTCTGAACCGGGGTATCCGGGCATAGTCCGCAGCGTCCGCTGCTGCGCCCTGCTAGTGCGCATGCACCAAACTTGAACGCCACGCAGGAGCCGACTCCGTCCGCGGCAGGTCCGCAGACAGCAGGGCGCATACCGCGCCAGCGTTATCCGCCGATGCCGCGCCGAGCTGTACTTGTAGGAGCGAGCTTGCTCGCGAATAGCCTTGGCACGAAGTCATCCCGGAAAGCGGTTCGCGAGCAAGCTCGTTCCTACTTGTGCATTACCCACAGCAACCCTGAGCAAATGACGGAACAGCCTGTGGATAAGCGCGCCGAAGCCTTGAGCCGCTAGTCGCACACGGAAGTGGTCAAAATTCGATCAAATTCAAATCGCGGACAAAGAAAAAGGCGCCCGAAGGCGCCTTTTTCGTTCGGCCCCAGTGATTACTGGGCCGGGATCTCGCCGGAAGCCTGCATGCGGGCGATTTCCTGCGCGTACAGCGCATCGAAGTTCACCGGGGACAGCATCAGCGCCGGGAAGGAACCGCGGACAACCAGGCTGTCCAGGGTTTCGCGGGCGTACGGGAAGAGGATGTTCGGGCAGAAGGCCCCCAGGGTGTGGCTCATGCTGGACGCGTCCAGGCCCTTGATCAGGAAGATGCCGGCCTGCTGCACTTCAACGATGAAAGCGGTTTCTTCGTTGTTCTTCACGGTCACCGAAACGGTCAGCACCACTTCGTAGAAGTCGCCGTCGAGCTGCTTCTGACGCGTGTTGAGGTCCATCGAAATGGCCGGCTGCCACTCCTGGCGGAAGATTTCCGGAGCCTTGGGCGCCTCGAAGGAGAGGTCGCGCACGTAGATGCGCTGCAGCGAGAACTGCGGATTGTTGTCTTGTTCGGCTGCGCCGTTGCTGGCTTGTTCAGTCATTTCGGGACCTTCTTGTGCATCGTTTCAGAATGAGGGATCACGCCGAGAGCAGCGTATCCAGCTTGCCCGCGCGTTCCAGCGCGTAAAGATCGTCGCAGCCACCGACGTGGACGGAGTCGATCCAGATCTGCGGGACCGAGGTGCGGCCCGCCTTGCTGGCCATTTCGGCGCGCACGCCGGGCTTGCCGTCCACGGAGATTTCCTCGTAGGCGACACCCTTCTTGTCCAGCAGGGCCTTGGCGCGGATGCAATAAGGGCACCACGCGCTGGTATAGATCAAGATCGACGACATCTCACTTCACCAGAGGCAGGTTGTCACCACGCCAGCTGCCGATGCCGCCGGAGAGTTTGGCGGCGGTGAAACCGGCTTTCTGCAGCACACTGCACCAGGTTCCCGAATGCTGGCCCATGCCGTCGACCACGATGATGGTCTTGGCCTTGTGTTTGTCCAGCTCGGAAAGACGCGCGTTCAGTTTGTCCGCCGGGATGTTCAGCGCACCGACGATATGGCCGGTGGAGAACTCCTTGGCCGGGCGGATATCCAGCACCACGGCCTGCTCGGCGTTGACCATCGCGGTCAGCTCGCGGGTGGACAGCGCGCGGCCGCCCTTGCGCATTTCGTGCAGGGCCAGCAGCACCAGCAGGATGACCAGGGCACCGACCAGCAGGTAGTGGTGGGTGGCGAATTCGATCAGACGAGGAAGAAACGAAGACATGCGCAGGACATCCAGACGTAAAAATGCCGGCCAGTATACACGCGCGTATCTGACGGCTGAACCCTGCCGCTCATGGCGTCTGTCGGCACCAATCGGTAAAATGTCGGTCCTTTTCTGACCCCTATTCTCGGAAAGAGCCGTACCTATGACTGCAACGCGCAAACCGCTGGTCCTGATCATTCTGGACGGCTTCGGCCATAGCGATAGCCCTGAATTCAATGCCATCTACGCCGCGAAGAAGCCCAATTGGGACCGCCTGCTGGCCAGCCAGCCGCACGGCCTGATCTCCGGCTCGGGCATGGACGTCGGCCTGCCCGACGGCCAGATGGGCAATTCCGAGGTGGGCCACATGAACCTGGGCGCCGGCCGCGTCGTCTACCAGGACTTCACCCGCGTCACCAAGGCCATCCGCGACGGCGAGTTCTTCCAGAACCCCGTGCTGAGCGGCGCGGTGGACAAGGCTGTGGGCGCCGGCAAGGCCGTGCACATCCTCGGCCTGCTTTCCGATGGCGGCGTGCACAGCCACCAGGACCACCTGATCGCCATGGCCGAACTGGCCGCCCAGCGTGGCGCGCAGAAAATCTACCTGCACGCCTTCCTCGACGGCCGCGACACCCCGCCAAGGAGCGCCGAGCCGTCGCTGAAGCTGCTCGACGACGCCTTCGCCCGCATCGGCAAGGGTCGCACCGCCAGCATCATCGGCCGCTACTTCGCCATGGACCGCGACAACCGCTGGGACCGCGTCGAAGCCGCCTACAACCTGATCACCGACGGCACCGCCGAATTCACCGCCGATACCGCCGTGGGCGCGCTGAACGCCGCCTACGAGCGCGGCGAGAGCGACGAATTCGTCAAGGCCACCCGCATTGGCGAACCAGTGCGCGTGGAAGACGGCGACGCCGTGGTCTTCATGAACTTCCGCGCCGACCGCGCCCGCGAGCTGTCGCGCGCCTTCGTCGAGCCGGGCTTCAAGGAATTCCCGCGCCAGCGCGAGCTGCACCTGGCCGAGTACGTGATGCTGACCCAGTACGCGGCGAGCATTCCGGCGCCCAGCGCGTTCAAGCCCGAGTCCCTGGACAACGTCCTGGGCGAGTACCTGGCCAAGAACGGCAAGACCCAGCTGCGCATCGCCGAGACCGAGAAGTACGCCCACGTGACTTTCTTCTTCTCCGGCGGCCGCGAAGAGCCGTTCGAAGGCGAAGAACGCATCCTCATCCCCTCGCCCAAGGTCGCCACCTATGACCTGCAGCCGGAAATGAGCGCGCCGGAAGTCACCGACAAGATTGTCGACGCCATCGAGCACCAGCGTTTCGACGTGATCATCGTCAACTACGCCAACGGCGACATGGTCGGCCACACCGGCGTGTTCGAAGCGGCGGTGAAGGCCGTCGAGTGCCTGGATACCTGCGTCGGTCGGATCGTCGAGGCGCTGGACAAGGTCGGCGGCGAAGCGCTGATCACTGCGGACCACGGCAACGTCGAGCAGATGGAAGACGCCATGACCGGCCAGGCGCACACCGCGCACACCTGCGAGCCGGTACCGTTCGTCTACGTCGGCAAGCGCAAGGTCAGCATCCACGAGGGCGGCGTGCTCGCCGACGTGGCCCCGACCCTGCTGAAACTGATGGGTCTGGAGCAGCCCAAAGAGATGACCGGCAAATCGATCATTACCCTGCTTTAAGGCTATTGATGGCGGGGGAACGTGAACCATCTCCCGCCGGTCAGAGCAAACGCCCCATGCCATGCGGTCTGGGGCGTTTTTTTTAGCGCCCGCCACGGGCATACTAGCCCGGTCCAGAATCCAGGTGCCCGCCACCCAATGCCTCGCGCCCTCCTCCCGCTGCTGCTGATCTGCCTCCTGAGCCCGCTCGCGGTCATTGCCGACGAACGCGCCGACGCCCAACGTCAGCTGGAGCAGACGCAGAAAGACATCAATGAGCTGAAGAAGAACCTGAAGAACATCCAGGACGAGAAGTCCGGGGTGCAGAAGCAGCTCAAGTCCACCGAAACCCAGATGGGCGACCTGGAAAAGCAGATCAGGCAGATCCAGGACGAGATGAAGAAGAACGAGGAAGAGCTGCAGCGCCTCGATTCGGAGAAAAAAAAACTCCAGGGCGCACGCCTTGAGCAGCAGCGCCTGATCGCCATCCAGGCGCGCGCCGCCTACCAGAGCGGCCGCCAGGAATACCTCAAGCTGCTGCTGAACCAGGAACACCCCGAGAAGTTCAGCCGCACCCTCACCTACTACGACTACATCAACAAGGCGCGCCTGGAGCAGCTCTCGGCCTTCAATGAGACCCTGCGCCAGCTGACCAACGTCGAGCAGGAAATCACCTCGCAGAAGGACGAGCAGGTCGCCCAGCAGACCGCCCTGGAAGCCCGCCGCCAGGAACTGGCCGACGCCCGCAAGGCGCGCCAGGAGACCCTGGCCAAGCTCAACAGCGACCTGAAGGACAGCAGCAGCAAGCTCAAGGATCGCGAGCAGAGCCAGGAGGACCTGAACAAGGTCCTCAAGACCATCGAGGAAACCCTCGCTCGCCAGGCCCGCGAAGCCGAGGAAGCGCGCCAGCGCGCCCTGGCCGCCGAGCGCGAGCGGGTCAAGCGCGAGCAGGAGCTGGCCGCGCGCGGCGAGAAGCCCGAAACGCCGTCCAGGCGCCCGGACTACAGCGGCCCGCTGGTTTCCAGCGGCGCAGGCTTCGGCGGCGCCTTCGCGGCCACCAAGGGCAAGCTGCCCTGGCCGGTGGATGGCCGCGTGCTGGCGCGTTACGGCAG
>NZ_JBGLYK010000109.1:0-18694 GCF_047304025.1 Pseudomonas sp. Pseusp97
CGCCCCCCCCCCTTTGGGGGGTTATCTCGCGGCGTGTTTCCCGCCCCTCAGGTACCGGGTGGTTCGCGAGCAAGCTCGCTCCTACAGGGGCGGCGAGCACCTGGTGTTGCCTGCCAGCGCAAGGTCCGCCGCGAAGGATTTCGCGGACAAGGTCCGCTCCTACGGGAACCCCACAACACGGCTCTGGCTCTGGCTCTGGCTCTGGCTCTGGCTCTGGCTCTGGCTCTGAATTTTGAAGATTTCCAGAGAGACTTCCGCACACGCCGAACGCCCCGTTCAGGAGGCCTCGTTGAAGTGGAGTTTCAGGGGTTGAGCGACATGGATGTCGCGAGAGCTGCGATGGGCCAGGGATGGCCCTTCGACGCGTGCCCCTGAAACTTCGCTTCAACGAGGGAATTTTTCGCCCCAAGCGAAAAACCGGATGTCCGGGGCAAGACTTTTTGGTTCCTTTTGTGGCGTTTGACAAAAGGGACTCGCCCGAGGGGGCGAAACCCAATACATCCGCACACGCCGAAGCGACGCAGAACACCAAGCCAGAAGCATCGCGGACAGAGTCCGCCCCTACGCCAACCGAGACACCGAGGCCCGCCTGTAGGAGCGAGCTTGCTCGCGAACCCACTCAACGCCGGCCTCGTCGGCGGATCGCGGACATGGCCCACTCCAGCTCCGGCAGGCGCGCAAAAAACAAAGGGCCAGCTCAACGGCCGGCCCTCTGTTCACCTCACAACACCCTCACTTCTTCGCCACCAGATCCTTGGGCAGCTTGAAGGTCCAGATCATCCCGCCCTGGTCCAGGTCCTTGATGCGCTTGGCCACTTCACCACCCCACAGCGGCACCGCGCCGCCCCAGCCGGAGAGGACAGTCACGTACTGCTCGCCGTCCATCTCCCAGGTAATCGGCGAGGCGATCACGCCCGAGCCGGTGTTGAACTGGTAGAGCTTCTTGCCGGTCCTGGCGTCGAAGGCCATCAGGTAGCCCTCGGGGTTGCCGGTGAACACCAGGTTGCCGTGGGTCGCCAGCACACCGCCCCACAGCGGCGCGTAGTTCTCGTAGCGCCAGACCTGCTTGCCGGTCTTCGGATCGATGGCGCGCAGCACGCCGATGTACTTGTCGTTCAGCGGCTTGATGGTGAAGCCCGCACCGAGGTACGCCGCGCCCTTCTTATAGGCGATGTTCTCGTTCCACATGTCCATGCCCCACTCGTTGGACGGCACGTAGAACAGCCCGGTGTCCTGGCTGTAGGCCATGGGCATCCAGTTCTTGCCGCCGAGGAAGGACGGTGCGACGAACACCGAAGTGCCCTTGGCATCCGCACCCGGCGCACCCGGACGGTGGGCGTCGTCGTAGATCGGCCGGCCGTCCTTGTCCAGGCCCTTGGCCCAGGTCACCTTGTCGACGAAGGGGAAGCCGCGGATGAACTTGCCATTGGTGCGATCGAGCACGTAGAAGAAGCCGTTACGGTCGGCGGTGGCCGCGGCCTGCACGGTCTTGCCGCCGTCCTGGTAGTCGAAGGACACCAGCTCGTTCACGCCGTCGAAATCCCAGCCGTCATGCGGGGTGGTCTGGAAGTGCCACTTGATCGAGCCGTCTTCCGGGTTCAGCGCCAGGCGCGAGGACGAGTACAGGTTATCGCCGGGGCGCAGGTGCGAGTTCCACGGCGACGGGTTACCGGTGCCGATGAACAGCGAGTCGGTGCTCGGGTCGTAGTAGCCGCCCAGCCAGGGTGCGGCGCCACCGGTCTTCCACAGGTCGCCCGGCCAGGTCTTGCCCGCCTCGCCGCCGGAGATGCCGTTCTCGATGGCCTTGCCGTCCTTGTAGACGTAGCCCATGTGGCCTTCCACGGTCGGGCGGCTCCACAGCAGCTCGCCGTTGGTGGGGTTGTAGGCCTCGATCTTGCCGACCACACCGAACTCGCCGCCGGCCACGCCGGTGATCAGCTTGCCCTTGGCGATCAGCGGCGCGGCGGAGATGGAGTAGCCGGCCTTGTAGTCCGCCACGGTCTTCTTCCACACCACCTTGCCGGTGTCCTTGTTCAGGGCGACCAGCTTGGCGTCGAGGGTGCCGAAGATCACCAGGTCGCCGTACAGGGCCACGCCGCGGTTGATCACGTCACAGCAGGGCATGATGCCGTCGGGCAGGCGCGCGTCGTACTGCCAGAGCTTGCGACCGGTGCGCGCATCGGCGGCGAACACCCGCGAGTAGGAGGCGGTGACGTACATCACGCCGTCCTTGATCAGCGGTTGCGCCTGCTGGCCGCGCTGCTTCTCGCCGCCGAAGGACAGCGCCCAGACCGGCCGCAGTTCCTTCACGTTGTCGCTGTTCAGGGTGTTCAACGGGCTGAAGCGCTGGCCCTGCTGGTTGATCCCGTTGACCACGATCTGGTCGGTGCGCTTGGCGGAATCGCTGATGTCCTGGTCGGTCACCCCGGCTTGGGCGCCCAGGGTGGCCAGGCTGATGGCGGTGAACAGCACGGTGCGGGCGAAAGGTTGAAGCTGTCTCATGGCGGTGCGCCTCTGCGATTGTTGTTGTACCCGGGAAAGTTTCCCGGTCTGTCGCAGATTCTTGGTTTGGGGGGCGGGACCAACAATTGAACGCAGTGCCGAATTTCCTAGTTCCTTGGTAGCAATACCGGGCCGCAGGGGCGTGAGACAGGGCTCTCGTAGGAGCGGACCTTGTCCGCGATGTCCTCCGCCGATGCATGCCTTTCAAGAGCGCAATGCGCCGGATTTCACCGGGAAACACCTAGCCCTCCGCGAAGGATTTCGCGGACAAGGTCCGCTCCTACGGTCGAATCCTGCAGCAGCGTATGAGTAGGATGGGTGGAGCGCAGCGATACCCATGCCGCTGGTGCCTGGAAATGATGGGTATCGCTGCGCTCCACGCCATCCTACGAAAGCGCGGTCACTGCTCGTCGACGCGCGGCAGCGCCTTCTGCTCGTAGCGCGGATAGAGGTGGCTGACGCTGCGGATCAGTTCGTAGCGCGTCAGGCTGACGCCGGCGAAGCGCTCGGGGATGGGCGTGCGCAGCAGGTCGTTCATGTCGGCGCCCTGGGCGATGCCATCGCGCATAACGCTGTCGAGCCAGCCCAGGTAATCGCGCATCTGCGCAAAGGGCGCGGCGTCGGTGTCGACGGGGCCATGGCCGGGGACGATGAGCTTCCACGGCAGCTTCTGCAGCGTGTCGATATCGCCCAGCCACACATCCAGCCCCGGACTGTTCGGCGTGGTCAGCGCGCGCTGATAGAAGACGATGTCCCCGGCGAACAGCACGCCCGTGGTCTCGTCGAGGATCGCCAGGTCGGCGTCGGTATGCCCACGCAGGCCGATGAGCCGGAACCGGTGACTACCCATCTGCAGTTCGCCCGGCTCCACCATCGCGGTGGGCAGCACTACTTCCGTGCCACGCATCCAGTCGCCGACCAGACGGTACATGTTCTCCGCCATGGCGTTGCCCTGCTCCTTGAGCAGCTTGCTGGTGCCGGCCAGCGCGCCGATGGGCACGTCGGTGAAGGCCTGGTTACCCAGCACGTGGTCGGGGTGGTGATGGGTCAGCAGCACGCGCTTTACCGGCTTGCCGGTGGTCTGCTGGATCAGCGCGCGCAGGGCTTCGCCGTAGCGTTTCGACGGACCGGTATCGATCACCAGCACGCCGTCGCCGGTGTCGATGAAGGCAACGTTGACGATGGCGCCGCCGTTGTTCTTGCCGAAGTTGTCGGTACTGCCTTCCACCAGCCAGGTGCCCTCGGCGATCTGCCGCGGCTGGAGGTGGTACTGCAGGTCGGCCAGTGCCGGCAGGCACAGGCAGGCCAGGGCGATCAGGAGGAAACGCATGGGCACCTCGTCGGTACAGGGCGGCGTCAGCGCAGAGCGGCCTGGAATTGGTTGCCGTTGTTGTCGTGCAGCCAGAGTTCGGTGTGCGGGTGGCCGCGCACCTCGAAGGTGAAGGTCGGGTTCTCGCTGACAGCGGGGAACAGGTCCAGCCGGGCGAAGACCTCCCCGTCCGGGCCGCGCAGCTCGGCGTGATCGAGGTAGAACTCGGGAACGCCGCCGACCAGCCCATTGTCCATCGGGTGCGACACCGACAGGCGTACGCGGCTGTACTCGCCTCTGGAGTAAGACTCGCCGTGCACCTGGCCAAGCCGGTCTTCCCACCCCGGTTGCGCACGCACCACGCTGGGCGCGGTGCAGCCACCCCCAGCCGCGTCGATCCAGGCGGAGCCGACGTGCCAGACGCCCTTCTCGTCGCGCAGCGCGGCGCGGATCGGCGTGGCCTGTTCGATGCGAATGCGCACTGCCAGCAGCGGCTCCAGGTGTTCGCCCGGATAGAGCGTCAGCACATGGGGAATCGGATTGAGCTCGGCCCACAGCAGCAGGCGGTCGAAGCGCCCCGGCAAGGCGCGGGCGTCCACCTCCACCGGCACCTGTCGCGAGTCCTCGGCGAATGGCGGCACGCCCAGCTTCACCCGCTCATCGAAGACGTAGGGTTCGCCGTTCAACAGGCGCTTGTGGTGATACTCCCACATCACCGAGGGCATCGGGTCGCCCTCCACCGCCGCTGCCAGCAGCGGCAGTGCGCAGATCCCCAGCAGCAGTTCGCGCCTGTGCATCAGCATTCCCTCATTGCACGTCCTGATAGAGTCCCGGCAGCTCGTAGCGCACCCCGTACGCCCCGTAGAGCTTTTCCATCTCGCCGCTGCGCACCAGCTCCTCCAGCTCGCCGTCCAGGGCGTTGGAGAGCTGGCGGTTGCTCTCATGTACCGCCATGCCGATATCCCACTCCGGCTGGCCGAGGTTGGGATAGGTGTTTTCGGCATTCTTCAAATGCTCGTCCGCCGCTTGCGCGCGCATCCAGTCCAGCTCGCCGCGCAGGGCCATCACCGCATCCACCTTGCCCGCGCGCATACCGTCGAAGGCCGCCTGGGTGCTGGGGAAGTGCACGGTCATGCGGCTGAGCTGGCCGCCCAGCACCGAAGTCAGATAGAACGACGGCACGCTGTCCAGCTCGACGCCGATGGGGTGTTCGCGGAACGCGGCGATGGTATCGACCTCGGGCAGCCGGCGGTCGTCGCTCACCACCTGCCAGCGCTCGCGCTGGTAGGGGCCGAACATCACCACCTGCTCGTTGGCGAACTCGCCGACGTCGTTGCGCCGGTTGGCGTACTGGCGGTCGTAGGGCACGCGCAGCATCACATCGGCGACCACGCCAGGGCGCAGGTAATGGCCCTTCCAGATGAAGTTGCGCAGGTCGTCGTCCAGGCGTTCGCCGGGCGTGACCCAGAGGAACTCAGTGCGCAGGCCAAGGCCGCTGGCGAGCCGTTGCGCGAGGTCCACGTCGACCCCGCGCGGCTGGCCGTCCTGCATGAAGCTGTAGGGCGGGAAATTCTCGTAAACGGCCACCCGCAGCACGCCGCTGGCGACCATGTCCTCGTAGGGACGAACACCGGCATGCGCCTGCCCCAGCAGCAGGCACAGCACCATGCTCAGCAGCAGGCCGGTCAGCAACTTGGGCAGGCGCATGGCGATCACTCTTCCACGTGCACGCTGTCCAGGTAGGTGCGGATCGCCCAGAGACCTTCCTGGCTGATGTAGTCGGCCATCTTCGGCATGTACACCGCGCCATCGCGCACCGCGCCGTTGATCACGCGCTCCTTGAACCACTCGTCACCCTCGGCGCCGGGATCGAGCATGCGCAGGTCCGGGGCGATGCCACCGGACTTGGCCTCCAGCCCATGGCAACGCGCGCAGTTCTGGTTGTAGGCCGACGCGCCGATCTCCACCGCCTTGGCGTGATTGGCGTAGGGCTCGCGGTAGGGGTTGGTGTCGCGCCATTCCTTGCCCAGCGGTTCCAGCCCCGAGGTATCCACTGCTTGGGGCGTCACATTGCCGTGGGACAGGGCCAGACCCGAGACACCCAGGCCGGCCACTAACAGCAGGCCACACAGCACGTTCTTGTTGTTCATCACTTCATCCTCTCATCGAGATGCTTGGCACGGCACGGCGCACGGAAGGACGCCTGTGATGAGGATGTTAAGAACGCGCGACCGGCGACCGAATCCTGCTTTGGATGCTCCCGCCTACTCCCTTGGTACTAGAACGGCGGGCGGGCACCTCGGCGGAGTGGCCTGCATTGGTCTGCCGGTATTGCCGGGAATTGGCTATTCGAAGTCCGCGCTGCGGACGGTAACTTGACTCCATTCCCGCACACCGGCGGGCCCCACTGGAGATCAGCATGAGCGCACGAATCGAATGGCCCAAGGCCGCCCCCGACGCCTACAAGGCGATGATCGGCCTGGAACAGGCCCTGGCCAAATCCGGCCTGGAAACCTCGCTGCTGGAACTGGTGCGCCTGCGCGCCTCGCAGATCAACGGCTGCGCTTACTGCGTGAACATGCACGCCAATGATGCGCGCAAGGCCGGCGAGACCGAGGCGCGCCTGCAGACCCTGAGCGTCTGGGAGGAAACCCGCTTCTTCACCGAGCGCGAACGCGCCGCGCTGGCCTGGGTGGAAAGCCTCACCCGCCTGCCGGAAAAACACGCCCCGCAGGACCAGTTCGACGCCCTGCGCGAGCACTTCAGCGAGGCGGAAATCGTCAACCTGACCCTGGCGATCGCTACCATCAATGCGTGGAACCGCTTCGGCGTGGGGATGGCGATGGTGCCCTGAACGGGCACAGCTCGTCCTTCGACCACAAACCCGGACTGGCTGGTGAAAACACCTGTCCTCTTCTGAAAATCCGTGCCTGGGCTTTCCCTCTCCCCCGCCCTCTCCCTGAAGGGAGAGGGAGCAAACCGTGCCGGCTGACGCCATGGTTTCAGCCTGCTCCGAACCAGTCCCCTCTCCCTTCGGAGCGGGGCGCACAGCCAGGGTTAGGACGACGGGCTCTAGATCTCGTAGGAGCGAGCTTGCTCGCGAACGGGCCCGCAGCGAGGTCGGGGTACGCGAGCAAGCTCGCTCCTGCAAAAGCCCCCTCACGCCACCTCGCTTTCCACGCCCGCATCGAGGTCCACCAATAGCTCGATCATCGCCCGCGCCGCCGCCGAGAGGCGGTCGCCGCTACGGGTGACGATGCCGCAGCGGGCCTGGAGGATGTCGACGTTCTGCGGCAGGTTGCGGAAGTGCAATCGCACCAGTTCGCCGCGCGCCATCGGCTCGCTCAGCGCCTCTTCCACGGCGATGCCGATGGCGTCGGTCTGGCTGACGATGCGCACCAGCGAGGCCATGTCCTCGCACTGCACGTTGGTGGTGATGTCGATCTTGCCGCTGAGGTTGGCGAGCATCTTCCGCGCGCTGGGCGGGATCAGCGTGGCCGCCAGCGGGTAGGCGAACATGTCGTTGGTGGACAGGCTCTCCTTGGCCAGCAGCGGGTGCCCCTCGCGACAGAAGAACAGCCCGCTGCGCGGCTTCAGCGCGCGGGTCTGGAAGTTCGGGTCGGCCTCGAAATGACGGATGTCGGCGACGAAGAACTCGATCTCCTCGCGGCTGAGGCTGCGCGCCAGGCGCTCCCAGTTGTCCACGCCGAACTGGATGTGGATGCGCGGGTAGCGCTGGACGAAACGCGATACCGCATCCGATACCAGCTTCTGCGCCGGCGCCGGCCCGCTGCCGAAGCGCAGCTCACCCGAGTCCAGCTTGTTCAGCCGGGCCACCGCGTGGCTCAGGTTGTTGGCGCCCTGCACCAGGCTCAGCGCGTGCTGCAGCACCACCTGCCCCTCGGGCGTCGGGCGCAGGTCCTTGCTGCCGCGGTCCACCAGGCGGCAGCCCAGTTCCTGCTCCAGGCCCTGGATGCTCCGGCTGAACGCTGGCTGGGTGATGCCCATGGCATCGGCGGCGCGGACGAAGCTGCGGTGTTCGTTGAGGGCGATGAAGTAGCGGAGCTGGCGCAGATCCATGATGCATTTCCGGCATTGAAAATAGTGGGCAAAGGCATTTGCCGCTTTCGTATGCGCTGGTTTTAAATGCAAGCTCTTATTCCGTCAATGAAGAATAAAACAAACATCTATTCTTTTATGAACTAAGAATATAGCTCAGACCAGGAGTCGCCCGATGCCAGCCTTGCACCTCCTTTCCTCGCGAATGTGCCTGTCCCGCTGTCGCTGACAGCCAAAGCCGCACCCAAACCCAAGAAAAACGTCGTTCGCCACTGCTGCGTGGCGCGGCCCCCTTTTGCCCGCGATAAGCGCGGACAGACAAGGACACAGCATGACTTTCAGACATTCGCCCTTCCCCTCCAAACTCCACCGGCTGCGCTACGCCATCGTGCTGCTGGCCCTGGGCGGCGCGCTGCCGGCATTCGCCGAGGAAGCCGAGGACCGCAGCGCCGGCAGTGACGCCAGCAAGCCCGTCAGCGCTGCACCGGCCAAGGCCGATGCCACCCTGGGCAAGGTCACCGTGACCGCCCGCCGGCGCGAGGAGGATTCGCAGAAGGTGCCCACGCCGATCACCGTGGTCGGCGGCGAAACCCTGGAAACCCAGCGCGTCTACAAGGTGCAGGACCTGCAGCAGATCCTGCCCAGCGTGAACGTCGCCTTCATCCACGCGCGGCAGTCGAGCATCGCCGTGCGCGGTATCGGCAACAACCCGGCCAGCGACGGCCTGGAAGGCAGCGCCGGCGTCTACCTGGACAACGTGTACCTGGGCCGGCCGGGCATGGCGGTATTCGACCTGCTGGACATCGAGCAACTGGAATTGCTGCGCGGCCCGCAGGGCACGCTGTTCGGCAAGAACACCACGGCCGGCGTGCTGAACATCAGCACCCGCGCGCCAACCTTCAGCCCCGAGCGCAGCGTCGAGGTTTCCGGCGGCCAGGACGGCTACTTCCAGGGCAAGGGCACTGTCTCCGGCGCGTTGACCGACACCCTGGCCGGGCGCGTCTCGGCCTATCGCACCCGCGATGACGGCTACATCAAGAACATCCACGACGACAACTACCTCAACGGCGGCGAGCGCCAGGGCATCCGCGGGCAACTGCTGTTCAAGCCCAACGAGGACTTCGACCTGCGCTGGATCAACGACTACAACGAGGAGGACTCCAGCAACGGCAGCATGGTGGTCTACGGCGCCGCCGACCGTTTCTGGCAGCGCGCCTCCGCGGTGGGCGCTTCCCCGATTCGCGATCCGGACCGGCACAAGGTCAACATCAACAGCCGCCAGCACGTCAGCGTGCACCAGGGCGGCAGCTCGGTAGAGGCCAACTGGAACCTCAACGGCGGCTACAAGCTGACCTCCATCAGCGCCTACCGCTACTGGCACTTCACCCCGGCTAACGACGAGCAACTCAACGTCTCGGCGATCAACAACACCGGCGTGGAAGTCCATGACCGCCAGTTCTCCCAGGAAATCCGCCTGGCCTCGCCCACCGGCGGCTTCTTCGACTACGTGCTGGGCGCCTATGCGTTCAACCAGAACCTGGGCAACAAGACCTTCACCGATTATGGCCCGCTGGCCGACCGCTACCTGCTGGGCACCAACCTCAACGCCCTGAACAACACCTACTCCAAGGCCAACGGCAAGATCGAGACCGACAGCTTCGCGCTGTTCGCCCAGGGCACCTGGCACCTCACCGACAAGCTGGACTTCACCGCTGGCCTGCGCGGTACCTACGAGGAGAAGGACGCCAAGGTCGAGCGCTTCTCGCCGGTGGGCGGCGACCCGGTGACCGGCGTCGGCGCGGTAGTCCGGCGCAATCAGTTGGGCGCCTACGACTCGGGCGACCTCAGCCTCTATAGCTTCGCGCCCTCGGCGCTGCTGAGCCTGAGCTACCAGTTCACCGACGACTTCCTGGGCTACGCCTCGCTGTCCCACGGCGAGAAATCCGGTGGCGTGAACCTGGCGGTGGCCAGCGCCCCGACGGCCGGCGCGGACTCCCTGCTGGTCGGCCCGGAACGCGCCAACGACGCCGAACTGGGGATCAAGACCACCCTGTTCGACAACCGCCTGCAGCTCAACACCAACCTGTTCTGGACCGGCATCCACGGCTACCAGGCGACCACCCTGTACCAGCCGCCGGGCTCGACCCAGCTGGTATCGGTGCTCTCAAACGCCGGCAGCGTGCGTTCGCGCGGCCTGGAATTCGAGGCGACCGCCCTGCCCATTCGTGGCCTGACGCTGAACTTCAACGGCTCCTATAACGACGTCACCTATCTCTCGTTCAAGGACGCCCCGTGCCCGGCGGAAGTCTCCACTCAACCCAATGCGCCAGCCAGTTGCGACCTCACTGGCCAGCGCGTGGTCGGCGCCTCGAAGTGGATCGCCAACCTCAACGGCGAATACGCCTGGAACCTCGACGACGGCATCCGCCCGTACGTGACCGGCAGCTACTCCTACCGCTCCGAGGCCGAGGGCACGCTGGACAACTCCGACCTCTCGAAGATCGACGGCTACGGCCTGGCGAACTTCTCCGTCGGCCTGCGCAAGGACCTCGGCGACGGTCAGCTGGACGCCTCGGTCTGGCTGAAGAACGCCTTCGACAAGGACTACTACCTGGCCGCCTTCGCCAGCATCAACGGCTCCTACACCGCCTCGGTGGGGCAGCCGCGCACCCTGGGCGCCTCGGTTCGTTACGACTTCTGATCCCCATCCGCCGCGCCCGCGTGCGCGGCTCCATTGCACAGCAAGAGGACGATGAGATGAGCAACGCAGCACAAGCTATCAAGCAAGACCTCGTCAATCTGGACATCCACCCGGTCGCCGGGCGTATCGGCGCGGAGATTCGCGGCGTGACACTGTCCGGCGAACTGGACGCCGCCACCGTCGATGCGATCCAGGCCGCGCTGGTGAAGCACAAGGTGATCTTCTTCCGCGGCCAGACGCAGCTCGACGACCAGGGCCAGGAGGCCTTCGCCCACCTGCTCGGCAAGCCGGTAGCGCACCCCACCGTGCCGGTGCAGGAAGGCACCCACTATCTGCTGGAACTGGACGGAGCACAGGGCCGCCGCGCCAACTCCTGGCACACCGACGTGACCTTCGTCGAGGCCTATCCGAAGGCGTCGATCCTGCGCAACGTGGTGGCGCCCGACGCCGGCGGCGACACCGTGTGGGCGAATACCGCCAGCGCCTATGACGACCTGACGCCGGAGCTCAAGGCCCTGGCCGACTCGCTCTGGGCCGTGCACAGCAACGAGTACGACTACGCCGGCGCCAAGCCCAACGCCGACCCGGCGCGCCTGGAGGAGTACCGCAAGATCTTCACCTCCACCGTCTACGAGACCGAACACCCGGTGGTGCGCGTGCACCCGGTCAGCGGCGAGAAAACCCTGCTGCTGGGGCATTTCGTCAAGCGCCTGAAGGGCCTGTCGCAACATGACTCCGCGCACCTGTTCGCCGTGCTGCAGAGCCACGTCACCCGCCTGGAAAATACCGTGCGCTGGCGCTGGCAGCCGGGCGACGTGGCCATCTGGGACAACCGCGCAACCCAGCACTACGCCGTCGACGACTACGGCACCCAGCCGCGCATCGTGCGCCGCGTGACCCTGGAAGGCGACGTGCCGGTGGGTATCGACGGGCAGCGCAGCCGGACGATCAAGAAGGTTTGAGCTCTGGCCCCAGACACGAACAGCCCCTCTCCCTAACCCTCTCCCTGAAGGGAGAGGGGACTGGATCGGCGTGAAGTGCAGCCATGGTCTCCTCCTGATATCGAAGTGTCAGGAGAGCACAGCAGGCATGCCTCACTCGAATACCCCCTCTCCCTTCAGGGAGAGGGCTGGGGAGAGGGAATCCCCCAAACTCAGGAACATCCCGATGACTCAATCCAACGCCCTGCCGAAAACCACCCCCGAACCCTTCGCCATCGTTCCCCTCGACGCCCCTCTGGGCGCCGAAGTCCGAGGCCTGGACGCCCGCGAGCCGCTGACCCCGGAACAGATCCTGGCGATCAAGCAGGCGCACCGCGAGCACCACATCCTGATCTTCAAGGACCAGCAGCTCGACGATCGGCAGTACCTGCGCTTCGCCACCCTGTTCGGCGCGGTGTTCCAGCCGCCGGCCGATGTGCCGGTACTGTCCTCCGGCGCCGACGGCAAGGCCCCGGACATCGTCAAGGTGGCCAACACCGAGGATGGCGAGCTGGGCAACTTTGCCCTGCCGGCCCACGTCGATCACCAGTGGACGCCGGTGCCCTCTTCCGGCTCCTTCCTCTACGCGCTGGAGGTGCCCAGAACCGGCGGCGAAACCCAGTTCACCAACCTCGCCCGCGCCTACGAGACACTGGACGAGGCGACCCGCGCCGAGATCGACCCGCTCAAGCTGATCAACTACAACCCCTTCATCCGCCTGAAGAGCGGCGGCTACAACGGCACCTTCGTCCGCTACCGCACACCGGATATCGAGCCCATCCAGGGCACCGAGCATCCGCTGGTGCGCACCCATCCGGAGAACGGCAAGCGCGTGCTGTTCCTCTCCGTGCACACCGAAGTGGAAATACCCGGTGCCGATCCGCAACAGGGCGCGGCACTGGTGGAGAAGCTGCGCGAACACCTGCAGAAACCCGAGCTGATCTACAGCCACAAATGGTCGGTCGGGGACATCGTCTGGTGGGACAACCAGGCGGTGCTGCATGGCCGTAATGCCTTCCCGGCCAGCGAGAAGCGCCGCCTGAAGCGCATCAGCCTGTCGGGCAGCCGACCGTTCTGATGCTCACGTAGGAGCGGACTCCGTCCGCGATGGTTTCCCGGCCGCTTACGGTGCCCGCCCGGGTTCGCGAGCAAGCTCGCTCCTACGAAGAGCCGCGTAGGGCGCATAACCTGGAACAGGTTATCCGCCGGCCCACTCACGGCGGATAACGCTGGCGCGTTATGCGCCCTACGGAACTGAGACTGGCGTAGGAGCGGACTCCGTCCGCGATGGTTTCCGGCCGCTCGGGGTGCCAGCCCCGGTTCGCGAGCAAGCTCGCTCCTACAAAGAGCCGCGTAGGGCGGAAAACGCTGGCGCGTTATGCGCCCTACGAACAGGAAGTCCTTGCAGGAGGGCTTTTGATTTTTGTAGGAGCGAGCTTGCTCGCGAACGAAATTCCCGGCTGCTCAAGCGTCAGGCTGTTCGCGAGCAAGCTCGCTCCTACGAAAAGCTTCCCGCGACTGCGCTTTCTATGCTTATGCAAAATCGTTTCTTGTCCTGAATCAGCTATTCCTTTTATAGTTTCGGCAACTCGTCATAACAAGTTATGAACATGGCCGAACTACTCCCCCTATCCCCCGTTCCGCTCTACAGCCAGCTCAAGGAAGTCCTGCGCACGCGCATCCTCGACGGCACCTATCCGCCGCTCAGCCGCATGCCCTCCGAGGCCGAGCTGGGCAAGCTGTTCGACGTCAGCCGCATCACCGTGCGCCAGGCGCTGGGCGACCTGCAGAAGGAAGGGCTGATCTTCAAGATCCACGGCAAGGGCACCTTCGTCGCCAAGCCCAAGGCGTTCCAGAACGTCAGCACCCTGCAGGGCCTGGGCGAGTCCATGACCCAGCGCGGTTACGAGGTGATCAACCGCCTGCGCAGCTTCAAGACCGTGCCGGCCAACGCCCAGGTCGCCGCGCGCCTGCAGGTCGCCGAGGGTGACAACGTGGTGCAGATCAAGCGTGCCCGCCTGGTCAACCGCGAGCTGGTCTCGCTGGAAATCACCTGGCTGCCCGAGCACGTCGGCAAGCGCCTGGAGAAGGCCGACCTGGTCAGCCGCGACATATTCCTCATCCTCGAGAACGACTGCGCCCTGCCCCTGGGCCACGCCGACCTCGCCATCGACGCCATCCTCGCCGACGCCGAACTGGCCGTCGCGCTGGAGGTGGAAGAAGGCTCGCCGGTGATGCGCATCGAGCGCCTGACCCACACCGCCGATGGCACGCCGCTGGACTACGAACACCTCTACTACCGCGGCGATGCCTTCCAGTACCGCCTGCGCATCGACCGCCACAAGGGACAGCATCAATGAGCCAGTTCGACCTCTCCCAGGTTCCCGAGGACAAGGAACTCGCCTACGACATCGTGGTGATCGGCGGCGGCACCGCCGGCCCGATGGCCGCGATCAAGGCCAAGGAAGCCAACCGCGAACTGCGCGTGCTGCTGGTGGATAAAGCGAATGTGAAGCGCAGCGGCGCCATCAGCATGGGGATGGACGGCCTGAACAACGCCATCATTCCCGGCCACGCCACGCCCGAGCAGTACACCAAGGAAATCACCGTCGCCAACGACGGCATCGTCAACCAGGCGGCGGTCTACGCCTACGCCACCCACAGTTTCGAGACCCTGCAGCAGCTGGACCGCTGGGGCGTGAAGTTCGAGAAGGATGAGGTCGGCGACTACGCCGTGAAGAAGGTCCACCACATGGGCGCGTACGTACTGCCCATGCCCGAGGGCCACGACATCAAGAAGGTGCTGTACCGCCAGCTCAAGCGTGCGCGCATCGAGATCACCAATCGCCTGGTGGTCACCCGCCTGCTCACCGATGGGGATGGCGCAGTCAACGGCCTGCTCGGTTTCGACTGCCGCACCGCGCAGTTCCAGGTGATCCGCGCCAAGGCCGTGGTCCTCGCCTGCGGCGCTGCCGGGCGCCTGGGCCTGCCCTCGTCCGGCTACCTGATGGGCACCTACGAGAACCCCACCAACGCCGGCGACGGCTACGCCATGGCTTACCACGCCGGGGCGGAGCTTTCGAACCTGGAGTGCTTCCAGATCAACCCGCTGATCAAGGACTACAACGGCCCGGCCTGCGCCTACGTCACCGGCCCGCTGGGCGGCTACACCGCCAACAGCAAGGGCGAGCGCTTCATCGAGTGCGACTACTGGAGCGGTCAGATGATGTGGGAGTTCCACCAGGAACTCGAAGGCGGCAACGGCCCCGTGTTCCTCAAGCTCGACCACCTGGCCGAGGAAACCATCCAGACCATCGAGGAAATCCTCCACAGCAACGAACGCCCCAGCCGTGGCCAGTTCCACGCCGGGCGCGGCACCGACTACCGCCAGCAGATGGTGGAAATGCACATCTCGGAGATCGGCTTCTGCTCCGGCCATTCGGCCTCGGGCGTGTGGGTCAACGAGAAGGCCGAGACCAGCGTGAAGGGCCTGTACTCGGCCGGCGACATGGCCGCCGTGCCGCATAACTACATGCTCGGCGCCTTCACCTACGGCTGGTTCGCCGGCACCAACGCCGCGCAGTACGTGGCCGGGCGCGAGTTCAGTGAGGTCGATACGGCGCAGGTAGAGTGCGAGCGCGAACGCGTGTTCGCCCCGCTCAAGCGCGAGCACGGCCTGCCGCCGGCGCAGGTGGAATACAAGCTGCGGCGGATGGTCAACGACTACCTGCAGCCGCCCAAGGTGACGAAGAAGATGGAGATCGGCCTGCAGCGCTTCGCCGAGATTGCCCACGACCTCGACCAGATGAAGGCCAACAACCCCCACGAGCTGATGCGCGCCATGGAAGTCAGCGTGATCCGCGACTGCGCCGAGATGGCCGCCCGCGCCTCGCTGTTCCGCACCGAAAGCCGCTGGGGCCTGTACCACCACCGCGTCGACTACCCGCTGCGCAACGACGCCGAATGGTTCTGCCATGCGCACCTGAAGAAGGGCGAGAACGGCGTGATGACCAGTTTCAAGAAGCCCATCGAGCCGTACGTGATCGCGCTGGATGAGGATGAGCAGCAGGCTTACGAGAAGCTGCGGGTGAAGAGCGAGGCGGCTTGATGTCTTGCGGGATGGGTGGCGTGAAGAGCCCCTCTCCCCCCGCCCTCTCCCGCAAGCGGTAGAGGGAGCCATACGGCGCGAGCGGCAACCACGGAGCCAGCCGGCGAGCACAGCAATGCCCGCAACACCGAACAAAAAAGATCCGTCCGGCGAGCTCATCGCTATCCGCCGGGACGATCAAGCCCCCTCTCCCTTCAGGGAGAGGGTTGGGGAGAGGGTAACGAGCCACCGCGCCGAAACTTCGCCCCGAACAACCAGCCCGCCGCCAAGACGGCCGGCAAGCAACACGATGAGGACCGCGTGCAATGGCCTACCAACCCCAGGAAATCTTCTTCCGTTCCAGCGCCCCGGTGACGGTGGACGAGGACAAGTGCATCGCCGACAAGGGCTGCACCGTCTGCGTCGAGGTCTGCCCGATGGACCTGCTGGCGATCAACCCCGCCACCCAGAAGGCCTACATGGCCTTCGACGAATGCTGGTACTGCATGCCCTGCGAAAAGGACTGCCCGACCGGCGCCGTGCGGGTCGAGATTCCGTATCTGCTGCGTTGAGTTTCCGCAACGAAGTTTCCCTGTAGGAGCGAGCTTGCTCGCGAACCAGGACCGGCAGAGGAGCTGTTCGCGAGCAAGCTCGCTCCTACGAAAAGCCCCACAAACACCTAAAAAAAGCAACCGGCCAACGACCGGACGCCTGACGCACCACCCCCTCGTTTCCCACCGCGGGCCCGCGGCGGAGACGATTCCAACACTCATGATTCGAGGGGAACACCCATGACCTTGCGCACCACCCTGGCCGGCCTCGCGCTCGCCATTGCCAGCATCACCGCACACGGAGAGACCATTCGCATCGCCATCGGCACCCAGGACACCACCATCAACTGCGCCGCCGGCGGCCTGCTGATCCGTGAACTCGGCCTGCTCGACAAGTACCTGCCCCACGACGGCGCCTACAAGGACGCGCAGTACGACGTGCAGTGGAAGAACTTCACCAGCGGCGCGCCGCTGACCAACGAGATGCTCGCCGGCAAGCTCGACTTCGGCGCCATGGCCGACTTCCCCGGCTCGCTCAACGGCGTCGCCCACGAGGCCGCCGGCAAGCGCAGCCTGTTCATCAGCGTGCTCTCGGGCAGCATCGAGGGCAGCGGCAACGGCATCGTCGTTCCCGCCTCGTCCAAGGTGCAATCGCTGGCCGAACTCAAGGGCCAGACCATCTCCGTGCCCTTCGCCTCCACCGCCCATGGCCTGCTGCTGCGCGCCATCGCGGCGCAAGGCTGGGACCCGGAGAAGGACGTCACCATCATCGCGCAGCCGCCGGAAGTCGCCGGCTCCGCCCTGCAGGCCAACAAGATCGCTGCCCACGCCGACTTCGTGCCCTTCGCCGAGCTGTTCGAAAGCCGCGGCATCGCCCGCAAGATCTACGACGGCTCCCAGGCCAAGGCGCCGACCTTCCACGGTGCGCTGGTGGAGGCCGACTACGCGCAGAAGTACCCGGAAATCGTCCAGGCCTACCTGCGCGCCACCTTTGAAGCCAACCAACTGCTGGCGAAGGAACCGGAGAAGTACAGCGAGCTGATCGAGAAGGTCGCCGGCATTCCCGCCGAGGTGAACTACCTGTTCCACGGCCCGCTCGGCCTGCAGACCCGCGACCTGACCTGGAAGCCGGAGTACCGCCAGGCCGTGGCCACCGCCATCGACACCCTGAAGCTGCTGAAGAAGGCCGACCGCGGGCTGAACGTCGAGCAGTTCGTCGACGACCGCTATATCCGCGCCGCCTTCAGGGCCTCCGGCGCCGACTACGAGCAGGCGTTGAAGAACTACGCGCAACAGCCGCTGCTGGGCAATGACGCGCTGACCAACAAGCCGATCAGCGATACCCGCAAGGTCGCGCAGATCTGGGTACGTGGCGAGCCGAAGGTGCGCAGCTACGCCACCGCCAAGGAAGCGCTGGGCCAGCTCGCCGAACTCAAGCAACAGGGCAAGGACATCCGCGCGGTGTACGCCCAGGCCAGCGACAGCGGTATCAAGCTGCTCGCCGGGCAGGCCTGGTTCGTGCGCGGCAAGGACGGTTCGCTGGATGCCTTCCTGCTGCGCGAACAGGCCGACGCCTTCGCCCGCCAGCACGGCGGAGAGGTCGCCGACTTCACCGCTGCCAGCCAGCAGGCCGTGGCCAGCCGCTGAAATGAAGACCAGCCCCGGCGCCCACGTGCCGGGGCTGCGGAGACAAGCCGATGAACAGCACCACCCTCACCCGCTGGAGCCTGCGCCTGGCCTCGCTGCTGGTCTGCCTCGCGCTCTGGCAGGTGCTCAGTACGCACCACGTCGATCTCGGCGTGGTCACCTTCGCCAACGTGCCCGGTCCGCGTGACGTGCTCGATGCCGCCTGGAACCTCGCGCAATCGAGCAAGCTCGGCCGCCACCTGGGCAGCAGCCTGCTGCGGGTGCTCGCCGGCTACCTGCTGGCGGCCTTCGCCGGCATCCTCCTCGGGCTGGTCATCGGACGTGGACGCTGGGCGCGCGACAGCCTGCTGCCGCCGCTGGAAGTGCTGCGGCCGATCCCGGCGGTGGCGTGGATTCCACTGGCGATCCTGATGTTCCCCAGCTCCGAGCTGTCGATGATCTTCATCACCTTCACCGGCGCACTGTTCCCCATCCTGCTCAATACCATCCACGGCGTCGAAGCGGTCGACCCGCGCCTGCTCGCCTCCGCCCGAAGCCTCGGGGCCGGGCGCCTGGCGCTGCTGCGCGAAGTGGTGCTGCCGGGCGCCGCGCCGAGCATCGTCACCGGCCTTGCCATCGGCATGGGCACCTCGTGGTTCTGCCTGGTGACCGCCGAGATGATCTCCGGGCAATGGGGCATCGGCTATTACACCTGGGAGTCCTACACCTTGCAGAACTACCCCGACATCGTCGTCGGCATGCTGCTGATCGGCGTGCTCGGCATGGCCAGCAGCCTGCTGGTGCGCCAGCTCGGCGCCCTGGTCACGCCCTGGCAGCGCCAGGCCGGAGGCAAGCCATGACCTTGCCCGCCAGCGCACC
>NZ_JBGLYK010000010.1:0-58906 GCF_047304025.1 Pseudomonas sp. Pseusp97
CTGCTGCCGCTGCCCGGCAGCCAGGCGGCGATCCAGCTGCTGCCGCGTTTGCGCCGGCCCGGCAAGGTCGGCGTGGTCTCGCCCTGTTACGCCGAGCACGCCGAGTCCTGGCGCGCCGCCGGACATATCCTGCGCGAGGTCAGCGACCAGGAAGTCCCTCATCACCTGGAGCGCTTCGACGTGCTGGTGGTGGTCAACCCGAACAACCCCACCGGCCGGCGCATCGAGGCCGGCGTGCTGCTTGAATGGCATGCGCGCCTGCAGGAGCGCGGCGGCTGGCTGGTAGTGGACGAAGCCTTCATGGACTGCACGCCCGAGCACAGCCTGGCGCCGAGCTGCGCAAGCCGTCCGGGGCTGATCGTGTTGCGTTCCTTCGGCAAGTTCTTTGGCCTGGCCGGAGCCCGCCTGGGCTTTGCTTTTGCCGAACCGCGCCTGCTGGAAAGCCTGGCGAAACTGCTTGGGCCCTGGGCGGTGAACGGCCCCACGCGCTGGGTCGCGCAGGCGGTGCTGGGCGAGTTCCAGGAACAGATCCAGCGCCGCCGCGACCTGCATGAGGCCAGCCGGCGCCTGGCCGGGCTGCTCGGCGAGCAGGGTTTCGCCCCGCAGGGCGGCACGGCGCTGTTCCAGTGGGTGGTATCCATGCGCGCCCACGCCCTGCGCGATCACCTGGCGCGCCAGGGTATTCTCGTGCGTCTGTTCGAGACGCCCGGCAGCCTGCGCTTCGGCCTGCCGCCGGACGAGAAGGGCTGGGAGCGCCTGGAGCATGGCTTGCGCACCTTCAACCAGATGGAGAGCCTGCGGTGACATCGCCAAGCGCGCGCAGCGCGACTCTGATGGTGCAGGGCACCACCTCGGATGCCGGCAAGAGCACGCTGGTGACCGCGTTGTGTCGCTGGCTGCGCCGGCAGGGCGTGGCCGTGGCGCCGTTCAAGCCGCAGAACATGGCGCTCAACAGTGCGGTGACCGCGGACGGCGGCGAGATTGGCCGCGCCCAGGCGGTTCAGGCGCAGGCCTGCCACCTGGCGCCGCACACCGACATGAACCCGGTGCTGCTCAAGCCCAACAGCGACACCGGCGCCCAGGTGATCATCCATGGCCGCGCGGTGACCAGCATGAACGCCGTGGCCTACCACGACTACAAGCGCGTGGCGATGCAGGCGGTGCTCGAGTCGCACCAGCGCCTGAGTACGCAGTTCCCGGTGGTGATGGTGGAAGGCGCGGGGTCGCCGGCGGAGATCAACCTGCGCGCCAACGACATCGCCAACATGGGCTTCGCCGAGGCGGTGGACTGCCCGGTGATCCTCATCGCCGACATCGACCGCGGCGGCGTGTTCGCCCATCTGGTCGGGACCCTGGAATTGCTCAGCGAGAGCGAGCGGGCGCGGGTGAAGGGCTTCGTCATCAATCGCTTCCGCGGTGATATCGCGCTGCTGCAGAACGGCCTCGACTGGCTGGAAGAACGCACCGGCGTGCCGGTGATCGGCGTGCTGCCGTACCTGATGGACTTCCACCTGGAAGCCGAGGACGCCATCGACACCCGCCAGGCGACCAAGGCCGGCGAGCGCCTGCGGGTGGTGGTGCCGGTGCTGCCACGCATCAGCAATCACACCGACTTCGACCCGCTGCGCCTGCACCCACAGGTGGAGCTGACCTTCGTCGGCCCCGGCCAGCCGATCCCGCCGGCGGACCTGATCATTCTGCCCGGCTCCAAGAGCGTACGGCCGGACCTGGCCTTCCTCCGCGCCCAGGGCTGGGAAGAGGCGATCCGTCGTCACCTGCGCTATGGCGGCAAACTGCTGGGTATCTGCGGCGGCTTGCAGATGCTCGGCCGCACCCTCGCCGATCCGCACGGGCTGGAAGGTACGGCGGGGGAGAGCGACGGCCTCGGCCTGCTGGATCTGCGCACCGTGCTGGAGCCGCAGAAGCAACTGCGCAATGTCAGCGGCCAGTTGGCGCTGGAAGACGCCCCAGTGAGTGGCTACGAGATTCATGCCGGCGTCACCGAGGGCACGGCGCTGGCGACGCCTGCCGTGCGCCTGAGCGATGGCCGCAGCGACGGCGCTCTGAGCGCCGACGGCCAGGTGATGGGGACCTATCTGCACGGGCTGTTCGAGTCCAACGCCTCCAGCTCGGCGCTGCTGCGCTGGGCCGGGCTGCGCGAGGTGCAGAGCATCGATTACCAGGCCCTGCGCGAGCGCGACATCGAGCGCCTGGCCGAGCAGGTCGAGGCGCACCTGGACACGGCAAAACTGAGGCGGTTGTGCGGGCTGTAGGGCGGATAACGGCTTGCCGTTATCCGCCGTTTCGGCGCGATGTGATTTCGGCGGATAACGCTTGGGGCGTTATGCGCCCTACGCCTGCTTTTCGTAGGAGCGAGCTTGCTCGCGAACCGCACGACACCGACGTGGCCGGCAAAAATGTTCGCGAGCAAGCTCGCTCCTACAGGTCATGGTTTGCGCGGAGAACCCATGCTTGAACTGATCCTCGGCGGCGCCCGTTCGGGCAAGAGTCGCCTGGCCGAGCGCCTGGCGCTGGAAAGCGGCCTGCCGGTCACCTACGTCGCCACGGCCCAGGCCGGCGATGGCGAGATGTCCACGCGCATCCTCCAGCACCGCGAGCGCCGCCCCGGACACTGGGGCCTGGTGGAAGAGCCGCTGGCCCTGGCCGAGGCGCTGGAACGCCTGGCGGCGCCGCAGCAGTGCGTGCTGGTGGACTGCCTGACCCTGTGGGTCACCAACCTGTTGATCCATGAAGACGGCTGGCGCCTGCGCGGCGAGATCGATGCGCTGCTGGAAACGCTGCCGCAACTGCCCGGACGAATCATTCTGGTCAGCAACGAAACCGGACTGGGCGTGGTGCCGATGGGCGAGCTCAGCCGCCGCTATGTCGACGAGGCCGGCTGGCTGCACCAGTCCCTGGCCGAGGCCAGCGAGCGCGTGGTGTTCACCGTCGCCGGCCTGCCCATGGTGTTGAAGGGGGAAGCGTTATGAGTCTGCAATGGTGGTTGCAAGGTACCCAGCCGATCGACCGCGTGGCGCAGGACAAGGCCGCCGCGCGCCAGGACCAGTTGACCAAGCCGCGTGGCGCGCTGGGCCGGCTGGAAGAGGAAACCATCCGTCTCGCCGGTCTGCAGGGGCGCGAGCGGCCGGGCCTGGAGCACATCTGGATCGCCCTGTTCGCCGGTGACCACGGGGTGGTCGCCGAAGGCGTGTCGGCCTACCCGCAGTCGGTCACGGTCGAGATGCTGCGCAACTTCGTGCGCGGCGGTGCGGCGATCAGTGTGCTGGCCCGCGATCTCGACGCGCGCCTGGAAGTGATCGACCTCGGTACTGCCACGCCGCTGGAGCCCTTGCCGGGTGTGCTGCATGTGATGGTCGGCGCCGGCACCGCGAACTTTGCCAGGGAACCCGCGATGACCGCGGCCCAGTGCCTGATCGCACTGGAAGCCGGCCGTGAATCCGTGCGACGCGCCCAGCAGGCCGGCGCGGAGCTGTTCATCGGCGGCGAGATGGGCATCGGCAATACCAGCTCGGCGGCGGCGCTGGCCTGTGCGCTGCTGGATGAGCCGGCGCAGGCTCTGGTCGGCCCCGGCACAGGTCTGGACGCACAAGGCGTGGCGCGCAAGGTCGAGGTGATCGGCCGCGCGCTGGCGCTGCACCGCGCCCATTGCGACGAGCCTTTCGAGGCGCTGTGCCGTGTCGGCGGCTTCGAGATCGCCGCGCTGGTGGGCGCCTATCTCGCCTGCGCGCAGAAGGGTATCGCGGTTTTGGTGGACGGTTTCATCTGCACCACCGCCGCGCTGTGCGCGACGCACCTGAATCCCGGCTGCCGCGAGTGGCTGCTGTTCGCCCACGCTGGTGCCGAGCCGGGGCACAACCGCGTGCTCGCCGCGCTCGACGCGCAGCCGCTGCTTGATCTCGGCCTGCGCCTGGGTGAGGGCAGCGGCGCGGCGCTGGCCGTGCCGCTGCTGCGTCAGGCGTGCCGGTTGCATAGCGGCATGGCGACCTTCGCCGAGGCCGCGGTGTCGGATCGCCCGGCATGACGCTGCGCCTGGAGCTGCTGCGCCACGGCGAGACCGAACTGGGCGGTGGCTTTCGCGGGCGCCTGGACGATGCGCTGACCGAAACCGGCTGGACGCAGATGCGCGGCGCGCTGGGGGATGGGTGTCGCTGGTCGGCGCTGGTCAGCTCGCCATTGCAGCGTTGCGCGGCTTTCGCCAAGGAGTTGGCGGCGCGCCACGACTTGCCGCTGGGCTTCGAACCGGGCCTGCAGGAGCTGGACTTCGGCCAGTGGGAAGGCCTTTCGCCAGCTAAGCTGATGGAGACGGACGCCCTGGCGCTGGAGCGCTTCTGGAACGACCCTTATGCCTTCCCGCCACCCGGTGGCGAGGCCATGGGCGACTTCGAATTCCGTGTCTTCGCAGCGCTGGAGCGCCTCTACCAGACCCATGCCGGATCGTCCGTGCTGGTCGTTACCCACGGCGGAGTGATGCGCCTGCTCGGCGCGCTGGCCAGCGGCCTGCCGGCAAGGCGTCTGCTGGAAGTGGTGGTGGCCCATGGCGAATGCATGGCACTGGACGTGACCCGCGACGGCGACGGCTGGCGCATCCACAAGGCAGGCAACTGATGACGCACCCGGACCGCGAGCAAGAGGCAGCCGAGCCCGCCGAGCAGAGCGGGGCGGACGCGCACGCCGGCCATCTCAGCGACTGGCTGCTGCCGCTGGTGGCGCTGCAGTTCCTCACTCGACTGCCGGTGCGCCTGGGGCATATGCCGACGCCGGAACAGTTCGGTCGCGCCACGCTGTACTACCCGCTGGTGGGCCTGCTGATCGGTGCGGTGCTGTTCGCCATGGGCGAATTGCTCAGCGGCGTGCACCTGTTGCTGCAGGCGGCGCTGATCCTGCTGGTGTGGGTGGCCTTCAGCGGAGGCCTGCACCTCGACGGTCTCGCCGATACCGCGGACGCCTGGATCGGCGGGCTGGGAGATCGCGAGCGCACCCTGGCGATCATGAAGGACCCGCGCTGCGGCCCGGCGGCAGTGGTCGCGCTGGTGCTTTTGTTGCTGCTGAAGTTCGCGGCGATCACCGCCATCCTCGGCAATCACCAGCACTGGGGTTTGCTGTTGGCGCCGTGGCTGGGGCGCTGCGCGCTGCCGCTGCTGTTCTTCACCACCGACTATGCGCGCAAGGGCGGGCTGGGGCAGGCGCTGGCCGACCATCTGCCACGCAGCGCGCTGCCGTGGATGCTGGCGGCCAACGCGGCGCTGATGGTGCTGGCGGGCCTGACCGGCCTGCTGGCGCTGGTGGTTGCGCTGGTGGTGTTCGTCTGGCTGCGCAGCCGCTTCATCGCCCGCCTGGGCGGCACCACCGGGGACACCGCCGGGGCAATGCTCGAAGTGATCGAGTGCGTGGTGCTGGTGGCACTGGCGCTCTGATCCGACGCGGTTGCCACTGGCCCGGCCTGGACATCTTTGTAGGATGGTGTGGAGCGCAGCGATACCCATCAATGTTCATGTACCGGCAGCATGGGTATCGCAAGCTCCACCCATCCTACGTTCCCGGCATCCCACATCTGTAGGAGCGAGCTTGCTCGCGAACATTTTCCCCGGCGGCACTGGTGTCGTGCGGTTCGCGAGCAAGCTCGCTCCTACAAATAGCGCATGCATCAATCGAAGGCGAAATGCTCCGTCTTCAGCCCCATGATCGACCGCACCGGCTTCGCCATCGCTGCCGCGTGCCCCTTGGCGCGCGGCAGCATTCGGGCGAAGTAGAAGTCGCTGGTGGCGATCTTGGCCTTGTAGAAATCGCTGGATTCGCTGCCGCCCTGGCGCAGGCGCTTGCACGCGGCGGCTTCCTGCAGGGCCCAGGAATACGCCAGCGCGGCATAGCCGGAGAACATCAGATAGTCGTGGCTGGCGGTGCTCACCAGGTCGCGCTGCTTGCGGGCGGTCAGGGCAATGCGCATCGTCAGCAGGTTCCACTGCGCGCAGAGTTTCAGCAGCGTCAGCGCCCGGCCGCGCATGGCCGGCTCCTGCTTGAGCAGCTCCACGGCGAACTTCGCTACCTGCCGGGTGAAGTCGCGCACGGCCTTGCCCTGGGTCATCAGCAGCACCTTGCGGCCGAGCAGGTCCAGCGCTTGGATGCCGGTGGTGCCTTCATAGAGCGTGGCGATCCGCGCGTCGCGGACGATCTGCTCCATGCCGTGTTCCTTGATGTAGCCGTGGCCGCCGAACACCTGCATGCCCAGGTTGGCACTCTCCAGCCCCAACTCGGTCAGGCAGCCCTTGAGGATCGGGGTCAGGAAGCCGAGCTTGTCGTCCCAGCGGTCGTACTCGGCGTTGTCGTTGGTCAGCAGGCCCTGGATCATCTTGTCGGCGTACTGGGTGGCCAGGTAGATCAGCGCGCGGCCGCCCTCGGCCACGGCCTTCTGGGTCAGCAGCATGCGGCGCACGTCGCCGTGGTGCATCAGGCTGTCGGCGATCTCGCCCGGCTCCTTGGCGCCGGACAGGGCGCGCATCGAGCGGCGCTCGCGGGCATAGGCGAGCGCACCCTGATAGGCCAGTTCGGCGGTGGCGACGCCCTGGATGGCGGTACCGATGCGCGCGCTGTTCATGAAGGTGAACATGCATTCCAGGCCCTTGTTTGGCTCGCCGATCAGGTAGCCGGTGGCGCCGTCGAAGTTCATCACGCAGGTGGCCGACGCCTTGATGCCCATCTTCTTTTCCAGCGCGCCGCAGGTCACGCCGTTGCGCGGGCCGAGCGAGCCAGCCTCCCCGGGGAGGAATTTGGGGACGATGAACAGCGAGATGCCGCGCGTGCCCTTGGGCGCATTGGGCAGGCGCGCGAGGACGATATGCACGATGTTCTCGGTGAGATCGTGCTCGCCGGAGGAGATGAATATCTTGGTGCCGGTGATCGCATAGCTGCCGTCGGCGTTGCTTTCGGCGCGGGTCTTCACCTGGCCCAGGTCGGTGCCGCATTGCGGCTCGGTCAGGCACATGGTGCCGCCCCAGCGCCCTTCGGTGAGCGGGGTGAGGTAGGTGCGTTTCTGCTCCTCGGTGCCGTGCTGCATCACAGTGTTCATCGCACCCAGCGACAGGCCTGGGTACATCGAGAACGGCCAGTTGGCGGTGCCGAGCATTTCCTGCTTGAGCGCGCCCAGGCTCATCGGCAGGCCCTGGCCGCCATATTCCACCGGGTGCGACAGGCCCTGCCAGCCGCCAGCGACATAGGCGTCGTAGGCTTCCTTGAAGCCAGCAGGCGTGCGTACTTCGCCGTTCTCCAGGTGGCAGCCTTCCTCGTCGCCGCTGTGGTAGAGCGGGGCGATCACTTCCTCGCAGAGCTTCGCGCATTCGCCGAGGATGGCGTCGACCATGTCCGGCGTGGCTTCGCCGCCATTGACCAGGTTCTGGTAGTGGCCGGGGAAGTCGAAGACTTCGTTGAGCAGGAAGCGGGTGTCGCGCAGCGGAGCTTTGTAGACGGGCATCGGGGACCTCGGAGCGTGATGCGCCCCGTCGAAAGCGCGGGGCTGGATGGCCGCAGTTATACGGCTGGCTCCGCGCGATGCCCTTGGCTGCGCCAACGCCAGGCACTGGCAGATGGGACAATCGGTCGCGCCGGCCATTGACCGATCCCGATATGCGGGTATATACACGTATCCATGCTGACCACCCAATGCCTCTGCACCAAGCTGCGCCGCTCGGCCCGCGCCGTGACCCGCGTCTACGACGACGCCCTGAAGGGCGTCGGGCTCACCACTGCGCAGTTTTCCCTGCTGCGGCACCTGTCGCGGCTGGAGCAGCCGAGCATTTCCGACCTGGCTGAGGCCATGGGCCTGGACCGCAGCACGCTGGGGCGCAACCTCAAGCCGCTGGAGGCCGATGGCCTGGTGAAGCTGGAGGAGGGTGAGGACCTGCGCAACCGTATCGTGGTGCTGACGCCGACCGGGCTCGAGCGCATCGTGCGCGGACGCGATGCCTGGGACGCCGCGCAGCAGGATGTGGCGGCGCACCTGGGCGATGAAAAGCGCCGTCAGCTGGAAGCCTTGCTGGATGAACTGGCCGCGCTGGAGAGCTAGCGGCGGCCTGCGTGCTGGTTAGAAGAACGAACAAAAGCGGGTATATACCCGTGTAGGAGCAATCAATGTCGAAGCTGTCGCGTACGGGGTTCTGGATACTGGTATCCGGCGCCCTGATCCTCGCCCTGTCCCTGGGCATCCGCCATGGCTTCGGCCTGTTCCTCGCGCCGATGAGTGCCGAGTTCGGCTGGGGGCGCGAGACCTTCGCCTTCGCCATCGCTCTGCAGAACCTGATCTGGGGCATCGCCCAGCCGTTCACCGGCGCCATCGCCGACCGCTTCGGCGCCATGCGCACCGTGCTGGTGGGCGGCATCCTCTACGCCGTCGGCCTGGTACTGATGGGCTATTCCGACTCGGCCTTCAGCCTGTCGATGAGCGCCGGCCTGCTGATCGGCGTCGGCCTCTCGGGCACCTCATTCTCGGTGATCCTCGGTGCCGTGGGCCGCGCGGTGCCGCTGGAGCGCCGCAGCATGGCCATGGGCATCTCGGCGGCCGCCGGCTCCTTCGGCCAGTTCGCCATGCTGCCGGGCACCCTCGGGTTGATCGGCTGGCTGGGCTGGTCCGCCGCGCTGCTGGCGCTGGGATTGCTGGTGGCCTTCATCGTGCCGCTGGCGGCGCTGATGCGCGACAAGCCGCTCCCCATGCAAGGCCATGAACAGACCCTCGGCGAGGCGCTGCGCGAGGCCGCTGGGCATTCCGGCTTCTGGCTGCTGTCGCTGGGCTTCTTCGTCTGTGGCTTCCAGGTGGTGTTCATCGGCGTGCACCTGCCGGCCTACCTGGTGGACCGCCACCTGCCCGCCACCGTCGGCACCACGGTGTTGGCGCTGGTCGGCCTGTTCAACGTGTTCGGCACCTACATCGCCGGCTGGCTCGGCGGGCGGATGAGCAAGCCCAAGCTGCTCACCGGCCTGTACCTGCTGCGCGGCGTGGTCATCATCACCTTCCTCTGGGCGCCGCTGACCGTGTGGACTGCCTACCTGTTCGGCATCGCCATGGGGCTGCTCTGGCTGTCCACCGTGCCGCTCACCAACGGCACGGTCGCGACCCTGTTCGGTGTGCGCAACCTGTCGATGCTCGGCGGCATCACCTTCCTGTTCCACCAGATCGGCGCCTTCCTCGGTGGCTGGCTGGGAGGCTACGTGTACGACCACACCGGCAACTACGACCTGGTCTGGCAGATTTCCATCCTCCTCAGCCTGCTCGCCGGCCTGCTCAACTGGCCGGTGCGCGAGCGCCCGGTCGCGCGCCCGGCACTGGGGGCGGCGTGAAGCGCCCACTGATGACCGCGCTGGTGCTGGGCCTCGGCCTGGCGCTGGCCGGTCTCGCCTGGTGGGGCTGGCAGCGCGGCGGGCTGGCGCTGATGCAACTGGGCATGGGCAGTTGCTGATGCCCGGCGCGCGGGGTAGCGTGGCCTGATCACCGGAGGATTCCCACGATGCGCCCACGTCTTTCCCTGCTCGCCCTGACCTTGCTGCTGCCCCTTGCTGCGCAGGCCGCCGACTGCCCGGCGCTGCTCAAGACCCAGGGCGAGCTGCCCAAGCTGCGCTCCAAGGATGTGCTCGACCTGTGCGAGCTGTACGCCGGTAAACCGTTGGTGGTGGTGAACACCGCCAGCCACTGCGGCTTCACTCCGCAGTTCAAGGGCCTCGAGGCCGTCTACCAGAAGTACAAGGGGCAGGGCCTGGAAGTACTCGGCGTGCCCTCTGATGATTTCAAGCAGGAAGACGCCGACGCCGCCGAGACCGCGAAGGTCTGCTACGGCAACTACGGCGTCACCTTCAACATGACCTCGGTACAGCACGTCAGCGGCGACGAGGCGATCCCGCTGTTCAAGGACCTCGCGCAGCAGGCCGACCAGGTGCCGCGCTGGAACTTCTTCAAGTACGTGGTCGACCGCCAGGGCAAGGTGGTGGCGCAGTTTTCCAGCCTGACCAAACCGGACGATCCGCAACTGCAGGCCGCCATCGAGAAGGCCATCGCCAGCCAGCCCTGACGCGCCGTTTTTCTTTTTTTCGTAGGAGCGAGCTTGCCCGCGAACAGCTCCCCGTAAACATCTGCATCAAGCGGTTCGCGAGCAAGCTCGCTCCTACACCCGGTGCACGCCGGTTTTTTTGTGCGCGCGCGCCGGAGGTGTAGAAATTTCCTGTTACAGGTCCGGCTCGGAGTGCGACAATTCGGGCCCCACGGCATAGTAAGTGGCCGCGGATATCATGGATTCGATTCAGGAGATTCACTTCTATGGATGGCAAAGCCCTCTTCCTTGTCGCCCTGCTTGCCCAGGCCGTTGCTGGCCCGGCGTTCGCCGCACCTGCCACCTCCAGCCAGAGCGAAGCCCCCGCGGCTGCCGCTGCCGCCACCGAGTCGGACGAGGAGATGTCGCCCGAGACCTTCGTCGCCAGCCTGCACTTCCAGAAGGGCAAGGTGGTGGTCGGCGACAACCTCGCGACCTTCGACCTGCCAGACGACTTCGTCTTCCTCGATGGCAAGGATGCCGAGCGCGTCCTCGAGGCGTGGGGCAACCCGCCCTCCGATCCTCCGCTGGGCATGCTGATGCCGGCCGGTGTGTCGCCTTTCGATGCCGAGTCCTGGGCGGTGACCGTGCAGTACGAGGAGAGTGGCTACGTTTCCGACGAGGACGCGGCGAAGATCGACTACGCCGAGATGCTCAAGGACATGCAGGACGACCTCAAGGAAGCCAACCCGCAGCGCGAGCAGCAGGGCTTCGAGTCGATCCAGCTGATCGGCTGGGCGGCGCCGCCGCACTATGATGCCGCCGAGAAGAAGCTCTACTGGGCCAAGGAGCTGCAGTTCGGCGACGCCAAGGAACACACGCTGAACTACAACATCCGCGCGCTGGGCCGCAAAGGCGTGCTGGTGCTGAACTTCGTCGCCGGCATGGAGCAGTTGCCGGAAATCGAGAAGAACGTCGGCAAGGTGCTGGCGATGACCGAGTTCAACCCGGGCAGCCGCTATGTGGACTTCAACCCCAGCGTCGACAAGGTCGCCGCCTACGGGCTGGGTGCGCTGATCGCCGGCAAGGTCGCCGCCAAGGTCGGGCTGTTCGCGACCCTGCTGGTCCTGCTGAAGAAACTGTGGATCGTTCCGGCTCTGGCCATCGGCTGGATCGCCCGCCGCTTCAAGCGCAAGCCGTCGAGCGAAGGCTGATTCGCTGGCCTGATTCAGATGCACAAAAAAGGCCGGGCGATTGCCCGGCTTTTTAATGTCTGCTTCGCCCGATGCGCCGAACCTGTAGGAGCGAGCTTGCTCGCGAATCGCTTGACGCTGACGTGGCCGGGAGCGGTGTTCGCGAGCAAGCTCGCTCCTACAAAAAGCGCACCCTGGTGAGCAGCCAATAAAAAGCCGGGCAGATGCCCGGCTTTTTCGTTCGCTGAAGGATCAGCCTTTCTCGCCCTGGACGGTCCTGCCGCCCACGGTGCCTTCCTTGAGCATGATCTGGTATTCCTTGCCGTCGGACTCCTGCTGGTACAGGCGCACGAGGAGGAAGTCCCAATCCTTGGCGAACCAGAGGATGGTCTTGCGGTTGCTCTTGGTGGGGTCGCGCACGCGCTCCACCTTGATCGCGGTGATCAGGCCGGCCTGGGTGCGGACCTTTTCCTCGCCGAGCACGCGGAAGTCGTAGGTATCGGTATCGGTACCCTCGATCACCTGGTAGCTCATGGCCTTCTTGCCGACGGCCACGTCATGCTGCAGTGCGAGCTGGTAGGTGGACTTGTCCAGCTGGCCCTTGTTCAGCGGCTGGCGAACCTGATCGCCGCGGTCGCTGCCCAGCACCTGCTTCTCGGCCCAGTCGAAATCGAGCTCGGTCTGCTTGTTCTTGCCCAGGCCTTCGCGGGCCCAGCGATAGGTCAGCGGCAGGTAGGTGTCGTTCTCGACCTTGAACGTGCTGTTCTCGGTGAGGCTGGCCAGCAGCATGGACGCCTTGAAATCCAGTTCCCAGCGGCCGCCGTCGCCTTGCTTGAGGCTGCGGGAGGCGGTCCCGCTGATCGGCATCTGTTTCCAGTCGGCGGTGTAGCTGGCCTCGAACGGCTTCAGCTCGAAAGCCTGCGCCGGCAAGGTCAGTACAGCCATCAGGAACAGCAGGGCTCTACGCATCACGAATCTCCTAGGTTCGGTACGAATGGCCGGATGCGGGCAGAAGCTCCCCATCCAGCGTGGCGCCATGTTCACCCAGCCTTACTCGGCCGTCGGCGAACCAGCGCATGGCCAGCGGATAGATCACATGTTCCTGCACGTGAACGCGCTGCGCCAGCGTTTCCGGCGTGTCGTCAGACTCTACCGGGATTGCCGCCTGTACGACCAGAGGACCGCCGTCAAGTTCCTCGGTGACGAAGTGCACGCTGCAGCCGTGCTCGGCATCGCCAGCCTCCAGCGCGCGCTGGTGGGTGTGCAGGCCCTTGTACTTGGGCAGCAGGGACGGATGGATGTTCAGCAGGCGACCCTGGTAGTGACGCACGAAGTCCGCGCTCAGGATGCGCATGAAGCCGGCGAGCAGCACCAGGTCTGCGTCGAAGCCGTCGATGGCCTGGATCAGCGCGGCGTCGAAGCTTTCGCGGTCGGCGTAGGACTTGTGGTCGAGGAAGCGAGTCTCGATGCCGGCCTTGCGCGCGCGCTCCAGGCCGTAAGCGTCCGCGCGGTTGGAGATCACCGCGCGGATCACTGCCGGCGTGTCACCGCCGGCGAGACTGTCGATCAGGGCTTGCAGGTTGCTGCCGGAGCCGGAAATCAGCACCACGACATTGCAAGGTGCGGACATCAGTGGCCTTTCAGGTTGTTCAGGACCACGCGCTCGGCGTCGGCGGCGCAAGCGTCGATGCGGCCGATGACCCAGGGCTGTTCGCCGGCATCACGCAGGGCCTTCAGGGAAGCCTCGACCTGATCCTGCGCAACGCAGATGACCATGCCCACGCCGCAGTTCAGCACGCGGTGCATCTCGGTCTCGTCGACGTTGCCTTGTTCCTGCAGCCAGTCGAAGACAGCCGGACGCTGCCAGCTGGCCACGTCGACCACGGCCTGGGCGTTGTCCGGCAGGACGCGCGGGATGTTGTCCAGCAGGCCGCCGCCGGTGATGTGGGCCATGGCCTTGACCGCGCCGGTCTGTTTGATCAGTTGCAGCAGCGGCTTGACGTAGATGCGCGTCGGCGCCATCAGCAGGTCGGCCAGGGGCTTGCCGTCCAGCTGGGTGGACTCGATGTCGGCGCCGGAGACTTCGATGATCTTGCGGATCAGCGAGTAGCCGTTGGAGTGCGGGCCGGAGGAGGGCAGGGCGATCAGGGAGTCGCCGGCGACCACTTTCGAGCCGTCGATGATCTCGGACTTCTCCACCACGCCGACGCAGAAGCCGGCCAGGTCGTAGTCTTCGCCTTCGTACATGCCCGGCATCTCGGCGGTCTCGCCACCGACCAGGGAGCAACCGGCCAGCTCGCAGCCGGCGCCGATGCCGGTGACCACGGTGGCGGCGACGTCGACGTTGAGCTTGCCGGTGGCGTAGTAGTCGAGGAAGAACAGCGGCTCGGCGCCGCACACGACCAGGTCGTTCACGCACATGGCGACCAGGTCCTGGCCAATGCTGTCGTGCTTGTTCAGGTTCAGCGCCAGGCGCAGCTTGGTGCCGACGCCGTCGGTGCCGGAGACCAGCACGGGTTGCTTGTAGCCGGCCGGGATTTCGCACAGAGCGCCAAAGCCACCCAGGCCGCCCATGACTTCCGGACGCGCGGTGCGCTTGGCGACGCCTTTAATGCGTTCGACCAGGGCTTCGCCGGCGTCGATGTCCACACCGGCGTCCTTGTAGCTCAACGAGGGTTGCTTGTTGCTCATAAATCCAGGCCTATAGAAGGGATGATTCGTCTTGCCGCCGGGTGCGCGGTTCGCGCTCGCCGGCCTGCGCGGGAGGCGCGGGATTTTATCAGGCTTGCCCGGCAGCGGCCATCTTGTGCTGTTGCCGCTGGCCGGACGGCTGTTTAAGGTATAGGCCTTCCTTGCCGGCCAAGCAGCACGCCGGCAACTTCGATTTCCTCCGCGAGAGCCCGCCATGCGCCTGACCGCCCGCCTGTTGATCCTCTGCCTGTCGCTGTTCAGCCTGCCATCCTTCGCTGAAACGCTGGGCAACCTGTACCAGGTGCACGAACCGGTCGCTTCGCAGCAGCCGGACGAGCGCAACGCCGGCCTGACCCGCGCCCTGCAGACCCTGGTGCTGCGCCTGACCGGCAACGCCAGCGCCGCGCAGAACCCGGCCCTGGCCGGTTACTTCAAGGACCCGCAACAACTGATCAGCCAGTACGGCTTCGAGAACGGCCCGCCCATGGCTCTGGTCGTGGACTTCGATCCCACCGCCACCGACAACGCCCTGCGCCAGGCCGGCCTGCCGGTCTGGGGCGCCAGCCGCCCGAGCGTGCTGGCCTGGTGGCTGAACGAAAGCGCTAACGGCAGCAGCCTGGTGGGCGACAGCCAGGAAGCTTCCGCCCCGCTGAATCGCGCCGCCCAGCGCCGCGGCCTGCCGCTGCGCCTGCCGATGGCCGATCTCAGCGAACAGCAGGTCGGCACCGCCGAGAACCTCAACGCCGCCCAGCCCGATGCTCTGAAAGCTGCCTCCGAGCGCTACGGCGCCGACGCTCTGCTGGCAGTGGACGCCAAGGAGGCCGACGGCAAGTGGACCGCCACCTGGCGCGTCTGGATGGGCGACAGCCGTGAACAGGGCCAGGCCCAGGGCGACACCCCGGATGCGCTGGCCGATGCCGTGATGCTGGGCGTCTCCCAGCGCCTGTCGCAGCGTTTCGTCGGTTCGGCCGGCTCGGCTTCGGCCCAGGTCCTGCAGATCGAGGGCGCTGACCTGGCCCGCTACGCCGAGGTTTCGCGGCTGCTCGAACCCATGGGCGCCAAGCTGGTTGAAGTGCAGGGCAAGAGTCTCGTTTACCGCGTGACCGCCAGCCCCGAGCAACTGCGCGCGCAACTGGCCCTGGCGCGCCTGCAGGAAGCCCCGGCGGAACCCGCGCAACCGGCGGTCGACGCCAATGGCCAACCGGTGCCGAACGCCGCCGTGCCGAAGCAGAGCACCCTGCGCTTCCATTGGTGATAAGTGGCCTGGGTGCGGGCAAAGTCCCGCTTCCAGGCGCCGGCAGCTCTGAGTCGCACGTGGTAGCTGCGTTATCCTTCTGATTTGGATAAACTTTCAGTCATCAAGGCCCACCCCAAGCGATTGACGAAACGCCCGGCCCCGCATGACTCCTATGCAGCTTCCCCTAAGCGTACGCCTGCGTGATGACGCAACGTTCGCCAACTACTACCCCGGCGCCAACGCCGCGGCGCTCGGCTACGTCGAGCGTCTGTGCGAGCCCGAGGCCGGGTGGACGGAAAGCCTGATCTATCTCTGGGGCGCCGAGGGCGTGGGTCGCAGCCATCTGCTGCAAGCGGCGTGCATTCGTTCCGAGCAACTGGGCGAGCCGTCCGTATACCTGCCCATGGCGGACCTGGTGGCCTACGGTCCGGAAATCTTCGACAACCTCGAGCAGCGCGAACTGGTCTGCCTGGACGAGATCGATGCCCTGGCCGGCAAGCGCGAGTGGGAAGAGGCATTGTTCCACCTGTTCAACCGCCTGCGCGATTCCGGCCGCAAGCTGCTGCTGTCGGCCTCGGTGTCGCCGCGAGAACTTCCGGTGAAACTGCCGGACCTGAAATCCCGCCTGACCCTCTCGCTGATCTTCCAGCTGCACCCGCTGACCGACGACGAGAAGCTGCGCGCCCTGCAGCTGCGCGCTTCGCGCCGTGGCCTGCACCTGACCGACGAAGTGGGTCGCTTCATCCTCACCCGCGGCGCGCGCAGCATGCAGTTCCTCTTCGACCTGCTGGACGAACTCGACAAGGCTTCGCTGCAGGCCCAGCGCAAGCTGACCATTCCCTTCCTCAAGGAAACCATGGGCTGGTAAGCCCCGGTTTCCCTGATTCCCGGTTCTTCGATCAGACGCTTGCGGCTTCCTGCTGCGCGTCCTGGCCTTCGCCCGCCAGCTTGCGGTCGTACTGGAAGCGCCAGCGCGTATACATCAGCGCAGAGCAGAACAGCGACACGCTGAGGATGATCTCCGCCCAGCCGAAGATGGCGTGGTTGGGATCGAAGGCGTTGAGCACGCCGAGGATGAAGTACAGGTTGATCACGTAGCACGCCCAGGCATGGCCGCGGGCGCTGCCGATCAGGATACCCGGCGCCACCACCAGCAGCGGCAGCAGCTTGAAGCCCAGGAACGCCCAAGGCACCCAGCGCGCGCCGCCGTGGGCATCGGCGAAGAGCACGTCCCAGATGACGATGAGCAGGATCAGCCCGATGAAGCTGCCGAGGGCGACCGCGCGGCTGGCGGCCAGCCGGGGTTTGAGCCATTCCATGGACGGCAGCGGTTTGTTCTTGCGGGCCATTCAGCTCTCCAGTTTGCGGGCGACTTCGGCCAGGCGCTTGCCCAGCGCGCGGCACAGGGTGATTTCGTGTTCGTCCAGGCTGCGCTTGCCGTCGGCCGTGGCGAAGTGGCTGGCGCCATAGGGCGTGCCGCCGCCGCGGGTCTCCAGCAGCGCGGGCTCGCTGTAGGGGATGCCGGTGATGATCATGCCGTGGTGCAACAGCGGCAGCATCATCGACAGCTGGGTGGTCTCCTGGCCGCCGTGCAGGCTGGCGGTGGAGGTGAAGACCGCGGCTGGCTTGCCGACCAGTCCGCCGGTCAGCCACAGGCTGCTGGTGCCGTCGAGGAAATACTTGAGCGGCGCGGCCATGTTGCCGAAGCGGGTCGGGCTGCCGAGGACGAGGCCGGAGCAATCCTTCAGGTCATCCAGGGTGGCGTAGAGCGCGCCTTCGGCCGGGATATCCGGGGCAACGGCTTCGCACTCGGTGGAAACCGCCGGCACCGTGCGCACGCGCGCTTCCAGCCCGCCCTGCTCGACGCCGCGGGCGATCTGCCGCGCCATCTCGGCGGTAGCGCCATGGCGGCTGTAGTACAGGACCAGGATATAGGGCGCGCTCAAGGCAGGATCTCCAGCACCTTCTCCGGCGGACGACCGATCACCGCCTTGTCGCCGACGATGACGATGGGACGCTCGATCAGCTTGGGATGGCTGGCCATCGCCTCGATCAACTGGTCATCGCTCAGCGCCGGGTTTGCCAGGTCGAGCTCCTTGTATTCGTCTTCGCCGGTGCGCAGCAGTTGCCGCGCGCCGATCCCCAGCTTGCCGAGCAGCGCCTTGAGGTCGGCAGCGCTGGGCGGGGTTTCCAGGTAGCGGATGATCTCCGGCTGGATGCCGCGCTCTTCGAGCAGTTCGAGGGCGCCGCGGGATTTGGAACAGCGCGGATTGTGGAAAATTGAAATCTGGCTCATGTGCCGGGACTCGCAAGGCCGATGAAGTGGCGGCTATTCTAACCGCCTCCTCGGACTGGACTGAACCGCTGTCGTTCGCCGCGATCCATGGGGACGGTTTTTTCAGTGCAGCCAAAGGACATTTCATGCACGAACGCTTGCAGGGCCTGGCCGAATTCGGCCGCTATCTGGTCCAGCGCTTCCTTGCCGACAAGGCGCCCAACAGCGCCGCGGCCCTGACCTACACCACGCTGTTCGCGGTTGTCCCGATGATGACCGTGACCTTTGCCATGCTCTCGGCGGTACCGGCCTTCGAGGGCATGGGCGAGCGCATCCAGCTGTTCGTGTTCCGCAACTTCGTGCCTTCCACTGGCGAGGCGGTCGAGGCCTACCTGCGCAACTTCACCGTCCAGGCGCGGCATCTGACCTGGCTGGGCGTGGCTTTCCTGGCGGTCACCGCCTTCACCATGCTGGTCACCATCGAAAAGGCCTTCAACGCCATCTGGCGTGTTCGCCAGCCGCGCCGGGGCGTGACCCGCTTCCTGCTGTACTGGGCGATCCTCAGCCTCGGGCCGCTGCTGCTGGGCACCGGTTTCGCCGTGTCCACCTACATCACTTCGCTGTCCCTGCTTTCCGGCCCCCATGCGTTGCCAGGCGCCGCGACGTTGCTGAAGTTCATGCCGCTGCTGTTCAGTGTCGCCGCCTTCACGCTGATCTATGCGGCTGTCCCCAACGCGCGGGTGCCGTTCCTGCACGCGCTGGCGGGTGGTGTCTTCACTTCGATCCTGTTCGAAGCGGCCAAGTCGCTGTTCGGTTTCTACGTGAGCTTCTTCCCCGGCTACAAGCTGATCTACGGCGCCTTCGCCACGGTGCCGCTGTTCCTGCTGTGGATCTATCTGTCATGGTTGATCGTCCTGTTCGGCGCGGAACTGGTCTGCAACCTGTCCTCGACGCGCCTCTGGCGGCATCGCGCCATGCCGCGCCTGCTGGTGGTCCTGGGTGTGCTGCGGGTGTTCTTCGACCGCCAGCGCCACGGCCTGCCGACGCGCCTGGCGCACCTGCACCGCGCCGGCTGGCTGCTGCCGGAGGACGAATGGGAAGAGGTGCTGGATTTCCTCGAGGGCGAGCAACTGGTCTGCCGGGCCGGCTCGACGACTGCGGCCTGGGTGCTCTGCCGCGACCTCGGCAGCTACAGCCTGCACCACCTGCTCAATCGCAGCCCCTGGCCGCTGCCGTGCCTGGAGGCCTTGCCGGCGAAGCTGGACGAGCCCTGGTATCCGGAGCTGCGGGAAACGCTGGCGCGTTACCAGGCGGATCGCCAGGAGCTTTTCGGTGACAGCCTGGCGAAATGGTTGAGGCCGTCACATTCCGAGTGACGCAAAACGTCAGTTTGCGGCGATTCTGATTCTCCGGGCCCGGCAAACCGTTTCAGAAATGCGCCATTTCTCGCTGTATCTGAATTGGCACAGTTCTGGCTATGTTCTGGCTATGAAGCGGACGGGACACAGATGTCCTGCAGAAGTTCCTCCAAGGCCAGCGAATCCATGAAAAAAGACCAGAACAACGTAGTGCACCTGCATCAGCGCGATCTGACGAGCGCCCTGGAGCGGTTGAATAGAATTACTGGTCTGCATTTCAGCAGCTGGCCCGAGTCGCTTCTGCCGTCCGTTCCGCAGGCAACTGCCGAACCCGCCGCGGCAGAGTCCTCGGACGAAAACCGGGTGCGTCAGCTGGGCTGATGCCTCAGAGGCTGGTGGCCACCGGGCGCGCTGCGCCGGCCTGCTGCTCCACCGCCTGCATGAAGATCTCCTCGGCTATCACCCGCGACAGGGGAATGGCTGCGCGCAGCTTGATCTGCGCATCCTCGATCCGCTGGGAAAACGGCAGCCTGGCCACGGCCGACAGCAGGATGCGGCTCTGCTTGTTGACGATGCCATGGTCGATGATCACTTCCCGGCTGCGCTCGCCATCGCGGTAGCTGAGCAGCAGCGTCACCGGCAGATCCGCCACGCCGGGCAGGTGCAGCCAGACCGCGACATTGAAGTCCGCCAGCCGACCTCCGTTAGCCGCATTGGCCGGCCGAGCGCTGGCGACAATGTGGCTGGGAACCTTGCTGACGAGCTGGTCTGTTGGCTGCATGGGGCTGTCCTGTCGATGGTCGCCGGCGTACTTGGCGCCAGGCGCATTCTGAAGGCCGCTGAGTTATCGGCGTGCGGGAATCGTCCCGAAAATCAGAACGAACGTTCGAATTATAAAGAGGCGAGCGCCGGGCATTCCGGGCCTACTGCCGATCTTGCCTGTGACTTCTCTCCCAAAATCGACGATCAAGCCAGGCGTAGCGGATGGCGCGCTACCAGTGGTGTGCTGAGGTTGGCGGCGGGCAGCGGCAGGATGGTCTGGTTGTCGAAGCTGGCCAGTTGAAGCCAGAGGTTCTCGCCTTCGACGAAGTTGCCCTGGGGCACCCAAAGGCCGTGGTACCAGCCATTGCCCGGCTCCGGCGTGCTCTGCAGGACGCCGGGATGACGCTGCGCGTCAGGCGCGCGGCGTAGCCAGACGGGGCGGGGAAGTCCTTTGAGGTAGCGCAGGCCCAGGTGCAGCCCTTCGCTGTTGAGATGGCGCCAGCGCACCACGGCCAGCGTAGGCGTGCCGCCGTTGCCGGGGATCAGCAGCAGCTGGCCGACCGGAAGCTGCCCAGCGTGCTGGCCGGTGCAGAGGATCCGCGCGCCGCCGGCGCTGGCGTCCATCAGCGCGGCTTCCCGGCAGGGGCTGGCGGAGCTGTCCAGCAGGTGCTGCTGGATCGCCGCAAGCCCTACCACTACCCGGCAGGTACCGTTCTGTTCTGCGCGTTCGTGGCGACGCGCCTGGTGCCCAAGCCAGTGGTGGCGCACGCGCTCCAGCAGCGCGCCTAGCTCCAGGCGGCGTAGCGGTGCGGGATCATGCAGGGCTATCAGCAGGGCGCCCAGCTCCAACCGACGCAGTTGCTCGGCGGGCGCATCGGTAGCCTGCTCGGCCGCGAGGCAAGGCTGGTCGGAGCCCAGGTCGACCACGAAGCCTTCCTGCTCTTCATCGTCCCACGGCAGCAGCCGCCCCAGCGCGGCCAGTGGCGCCAGGGCGCTGAACAGCTGCGGAGCCTCACCTTCGGTGAGGTGGAACGGGTTGCTCAGGGCCAGCAGCAGGATCTGCTGGTACAGCCCGCGCAGGGTGCCGGCGGGAACCGGGTCGAACGCGGCGGCTACCGGTTCGTCCAGGCACTCCTGGTGCTCGCCGATCCAGTACAGCAGGTGGCTGTCGCGCCAGAGGCTGCCGGGCGGCTGCTGGTACTGCTGGTAATGGCGCAGCAGCGCCTGGGCGAGGAAATGCTGGGCCATGTACAGGCACCAGGCCATGTGCGGCCGTGACGGCTTGCGCCCATGCAGGATCTGCAGCAACAGGCGCTTGAAGCCGGCGGCCATTTCGCTGCAGTAGTGCACGAAAAGTGCAGGCGGCGCCTTTTCCTGGCGGATCAGTCGTTCGTAATGCCGATATTCTTCGCTGAGGCTTTGCAGCGCGCGTTGTCTTTCCAGTAAGGTCAGCGCGCATCGGTTGAGGCGGAACAGCGCGCCCAGCGCCTTCTGCAAACCTTCCTGCAGGGGCTGCTGCCGCGATTCCTGGAGCCTGACCGCCAGATTGCTCATGGCCTCGGCATCTTCTTCGAGGATGTCCGGCACCTCCAGGCGCAGGGCATCGAGCATCATGACCACCCCGCATACACGAGGATTGAAGGCATGAGAGTGCGGCTCCGTATTGTGATGGGCTTGCTGGCCGGCCTGATCCTGGCCGGCTGCTCGGCGGACTATGGCACCGATCAGCAAGGACAGAAAGTACCCGCTGCGACGGTGGATGGCCAGTGGCTAGTCATTAATTACTGGGCGGAGTGGTGCGCGCCGTGTCGCAAGGAAATTCCCGAGCTGAACCATCTGGCGCAGGAGGGCAAGGCGAACGGCTTCCGGGTGCTGGGCGTCAACTTCGACGGACTGCGTGACGCGGACCTGGCGAAGGCCTCGCAGGCTCTGGGCGTGCAGTACACCGTGCTGGCCGACGACCCGGCGGCGCGTTTCAATCTGCCGCGCAGCGAGGCGTTGCCTGTCACCTACATCGTCGACCCTGAGGGCAAGATGCGCGAACAGTTGCTCGGCGAGCAGACCGCCGCCGGCCTGCAGGCGCGCCTGAGCGCATTGCGCGAGGAGAAGCAGTGATGGCCAGGATCTGTCTGCATGGCTATATCAGCGGCAAGGTACAGGGCGTCTATTTCCGCCAGAGCACGCAGGAACAGGCCGAGCGCCTGGATATCGACGGTTGGGTGCGCAATCTCGATGACGGGCGCGTGGAGTTGTTGATCGAGGGGGAAGAGGATGCGCTGCGCGAGCTGGAAAAATGGCTGGCGCGCGGCCCGGTGAAGGCGAAGGTGGCAGCGGTGGAGCTGCAGCCGATGACACCCCAGGGCATCACCGGCTTCATCGTCCGCCGCTAGGCGTCAGTTGCTGGCGCCGGGGTCTGCTGCGAGGCGACCGGCGTCGGTCCTCAGGCTGCGGAGAAATTCCTTCTGCAGTTCCGGATCGTTGCGGGTCAGCTCGATCAGGCTCTGCTCCAGCTCGCTGGCTTCTTCTTCCAGGCCGAGGTCGGAGAGGCGCTTGACGCGGTGTACCCAGTGGTGCACGTCGTCACCTTCCAGGTCGTCATAGATCAGCGCGTGGGCTTCCTGCAACTTGCCGCGAAGCGTGCGGCTCACCAGCAGGCTGGCGTCGGCGCGGGTATCGTCTGCCGGGTCCTGGACGCTGAACTGCAGGCGGCCGATGCGGCTGACCTCGTCGTCGCTGAAGGGGCCTTCCAGCAGGTTCAGGCGCAACACGCCGTGGCGGTCGGTGAGCAGTTCCTGGGAGTTCTTGCCGGCGGTGACGGTCACCGGGCGCTCTGACCAGGGCAGGCTGGTGTATTCGGTGCGCTTGTCGCGCTGCTTTTCCTCGATTGCCGCGAGGTTCTGCTCCGCGCGCCCGTTGGACTGGACGTTCATGAAGGGGTTCATGCCGTCGATGCCATAGCGGATCCAGCCGCGGGTGACGCTTTCGGGCAGGTTGCCCAGGGCGAAGACGTTGACCACGTTGGCGCCGATACCGCCGACGAAGGCGACGACGCCCAGCGGCATCTCGTACACCTTGCGCCAGCCCTGGTACGGCGTGTAGCGGTCGTAGCGGCGGGTGACCTCGAACTCGGTGACTTCGAAGGTCTTCTGTTCCTGCACGCGGATACGGCGCTGCGGCAGTTCCAGGGTGCCCGGCGTGCCCACGTCGATCTGCAGGCTGTGGTCGAGCAGTTTGCGCTCGACTCGCTCTTCATGCTCGCTGCGTTGCGGCAGCTGGTTGGCGCAGCCGCTCAGCAGAAGGCTGCCGCACAGGGCGGCAGCCACGAGGCTGGAGGTACTTCGGGTGGACATCGCTCTGCTCAGTTGCGGATCTTGGCCGTGATGAAGGCTTGCAGGTCGGACAGGGCAACCGGTTGCGACTCGGCGTCACGGCGGCCCTTGTACTCCAGGGTGCCTTCGTCCAGGCCGCGTTCGCTGACCACGATGCGGTGCGGAATGCCGATCAGCTCCATGTCGGCGAATTTCACGCCGGGGCTGGTCTTCTTGTCGCGGTCGTCCAGCAGCACCTCGAAGCCGGCAGCGGTGAGATCCGCGTACAGCTTGTCGGCGGCGGCACGCACGGCTTCGTTCTCGTACTTCATCGGCACGATGGCGATCTGGAACGGCGCCAGGGCAGCCGGCCAGAGGATGCCGCGGTCGTCGTAGTTCTGCTCGATCGCGGCGGCGACCACGCGGGACACGCCGATGCCGTAGCAGCCCATGATCAGGGTGACCGGCTTGCCGCTCTCGCCCAGTACGGACAGCTTCATGGCTTCGCTGTACTTGGTGCCGAGCTGGAAGATGTGGCCGACCTCGATGCCGCGGCGGATGACCAGGGTGCCTTTGCCATCAGGGCTCGGGTCGCCTTCGACGACGTTACGCAGGTCGGCGATTTCCGGCACCGGCAGGTCGCGTTCCCAGTTCACGCCGAAGTAGTGCTTGTCGTCGAGGTTGGCGCCGGCGGCGAAGTCGCTCATCAGCGCGACGGAGCGGTCGATGATGCAGGGCAGCGGCAGGTTCAGCGGGCCGAGGGAGCCGGGAGCAGCGCCAATGGCGGCCTTGATGTCCGCTTCGCTGGCCATCTGCAGGGGGCTTGCCACCAGCGGGTGGTTGCCGGCCTTGATCTCGTTGAGTTCATGGTCGCCACGGACGATCAGGGCGATCAGCTTGCCTTCCTCGGCGGCGTGCACCACCAGGGTCTTGATGGTCTTCTCGATCGGCAGGCCGAACTTTTCCACCAGGGCGGCGATGGTCTTGGTCTCGGGGGTGTCGACCAGGCGCAGTTCTTCGCTGGCGGCGCCGCGAGCGGATTCGCGGGGCAGGGCCTCGGCCTTCTCGATGTTGGCGGCGTAGTCGGTGGATTCGCCGAAGACGATGTCGTCCTCTCCGGAACCCGCCAGCACGTGGAATTCATGGGAACCGCTGCCGCCGATGGAGCCGTTGTCGGCCTGCACGGCGCGGAAATCCAGGCCCAGGCGGGTGAAGATCTTGCTGTAGGCCTGGTACATGATGTCGTAGGTGGCCTGCAGCGAGTCCTGGCTGGTGTGGAAGGAGTAGGCGTCCTTCATGATGAACTCGCGGCCGCGCATCAGGCCGAAGCGCGGACGGATCTCGTCACGGAACTTGGTCTGGATCTGGTACATGTTGATCGGCAGCTGCTTGTAGCTGTTCAGCTCGTTGCGCGCGAGATCAGTGATCACTTCCTCGTGGGTCGGGCCGACGCAGAAGTCGCGGTCATGGCGATCCTTCAGGCGCAGCAACTCGGGGCCGTACTGCTGCCAGCGGCCGGACTCCTGCCACAGTTCGGCGGGCTGGATGGCGGGCATCAGCACTTCCAGGGCGCCGGCGGCGTTCATCTCTTCGCGAACGATGGTCTCCACCTTGCGCAGCACCCGCAGACCCATCGGCAGCCAGGTGTACAGACCGGACGCCAGCTTGCGGATCATGCCGGCGCGCAGCATCAGCTGATGGCTGATGACGACCGCATCGGAAGGGGTTTCTTTCAGGGTGGACAGCAGGTACTGACTGGTACGCATCTTTGGCCGTTTTGTCGGTTGCGAAGGGGAATATAGGCTGGGCATTGTACGGTGCAGGTCTGGCTGCGTACAGGGCGCGGCAGACGGAGAGGGAGGAGTGGCGTGAGTCGTTTGAATGCAGCCCAGGTACAGGCGTTCATCCGCGCAGGATTGCCCATGGCGGACGAAATGGATTTCCGTGTCGATGCACTGGAAGGGCGCAGCGCCTTTGCGCGGATTCCCTTCCATGGAAAGTTGGTGCGGCCGGGCGGCACGGTGTCGGGGCCGACCATCATGGCGCTGGCGGACGCGGCAATGTACGCGGTGATCCTGGCGCAGCTGGAAAATGTCGAGATGGCGGTTACCTCCAATCTCAATATCAACTTCCTGAGCAAACCCAAGCCGGAAGACTTGTTGGCCGAAGCAAAGATATTGAAGCTGGGTCGTCGTCAGGTCGTTTGCGAAGTAGCTGTCTACTCGGTCAGTAATCCGCAGGAGTTGGTGGCCCACGTCACCGGCACTTATGTATTGCCGATGTAACGGATACGTTCGAAGTTGTAGGTAAGTTGCAATAAAAAAGCCCGGCAGAAGCCGGGCTTTTTAGTTACCTGCGGTTCGCTCTGGATTACAGAACGGACAGCGGGTAGTCGATGATCAGGCGGAATTCATCGATATTGCCTTCAGCCTGATCGGCGTTGGCGCGGTGCCAGGCCTGACGAGCACGGAAGGACAGGTCTTTTGCCGGGCCGCTCTGGATAACGTATTTGGCTTCCAGGTTGGTCTCGCGGTGCTTGCCGTCCGGGCCATAGCCGTAGTTGGCGTAGGGGCTGGTCGGATCGATCTTGTCGCCGTCGATGTCCTTACCGTAGATGTAGCGGCCCATGAAGGTCAGGCCCGGTACGCCGTACTCTTTCATGTTCAGGTCGTAACGGCCTTGGATGGATTTTTCACCCGGGCCGTTGAAGTCGGAGTACTGAACGGAGTTGGCGAGGAAGATCGAGTCGCCGCCAGCGTTGTTGTCGCCGATCCCGATGTAGTCGAACGGAGTGTTGCCGTTCACTTTCTGGAAGGCCAGGGTCAGGGTGTGCGCGCTGATGGTGTAAGCGGCGGCCAGCGAGAAGGTGTTGTTGCTGATATCGCCAAGCTTGGCGGAACCTTCGTCACGGGTGTTGTAGTAGTTGAAGTCCAGGCCGAGGGACTGATTGTCAGCGATCGGCAGGGTGTAGTTCAGGTTCACGTAGTACTGGTTCCACAGGTCTTCGACCTTGGCGCCGTACAGCGAAGCGGAGAACTGGTCGTTGATGGCGTATTTGCCACCCAGGAAGTCAGCGCTGTTGGCGGTGACGCCACCGTACTGGGACCAGATCTCACCGTCACGGTTGGTGGTGTCCTGGCCGGTACCGGAGTAGAAGTGACCGCCTTCCAGATCCAGGCCGTCGATTTCGCTGCTCATCAGGCTGAAGCCGCTGGCGGTTTGCGGCAGCAGGCGGGTGCCGCCTACAGCGAACACCGGAGCGGTGGGCTGCATGTCACCGAATTTCAGCTCGGTCTTGGAGATGCGGATCTTGACAGCTGCGCCGGCCTTGCCGAAGTCGTCAGCCTTGTTGCCGTCATCGTGAACCGGCAGGTTGCCGGTGCCGCCGTAGCCGCTGCCACCGTCGAGTTTCAGACCCAGGTAGCCGAAGGCGTCAACGCCGAAACCAACGGTGCCTTGGGTGAAGCCGGAGTTGTAATTGGCCCAGAAACCTTGGGTCCAGTCACGGGCATCGGTGGCGCCGTCTTTCTTGTTGCGATTGAAGTAGTAGTTGCGAACCAGGAAGTTCAGGCTGCTGTCTTCGACAAAGCCTTTTGCATCAGCCTGATTGCCTACGAAGGGCTCGGCCATTGCCAGTTGCGTGGTGCCTGCAGATACCGCCAGGGCGATGGCGCTCCACTTCATCACTTTCATTGTGATTGCTCCTTTGGTTTTGAAATTATTCGCCATCACTAATGCCGCGGTGACGGCTCTTTCTTTTTTTGTCGGCGCTAACTTATAGCACGCGTGTTCAGTTGGCGATAGTTGCCCAAATGAACACACAGAATCTTTACGGGGCTGTCGCAAAGCTGCATGACGAATGTCGCATTCAAGCAGTTCTCATGTTGCAAAAAGAGATTGCGCTCTGATTGCTTCATTGATGCTTCAGTCCCTGTGGTTCTCTATTCCATTGACCACTTCATAAGTTTCCCGCTCCGCGTCCACTTCTTCATCCGGGGTGGCCGTCGGTGCGCTGTCCTTGCCTCTAGCAACAACCGTGCACAAATGCTCGGAGCTGCCTTCACAGCGTCCGTCTTGCGACGCGATGACGCATTTCACGGTTTCTGTTGGCAATTTGCAACATCAACGAGCACGGATGTCGTTTTCCAGCATCCCGTATTTCGGGCTGTTTAATCGATTTTTCGCCGCTGATGCCGTGGGTTGCCGTGCGGATTCCTGCACGCACCTGTTGTCGGGATATGCCAATCCGCGTCATGCGCGATCCTGGTGCGGCACTCGGAGTGGCGTGCTCCGGGAAGAGGCGTCGGCCGGGCATGTTCGACTGCGGGTCTCTCTAGTATTCTTCGCGCCCTTCGGCCTGGTGTGGGGCTAGGCTTAAACAAGGCTCGTCGAACAGGAGAGGTCTTTATGTTCGCCCTGGATTCCCGCCTCCGGCAGGACACCGTCGCGCTGGGTGATTTCCCGCTCAGCAGCCTGCTGCTGATGAACGATTCACAGTATCCGTGGTTCATTCTGGTCCCGCGTCGCGAGGACGTCAGTGAAATCTTCCAGCTGGACTCCGCCGATCAGCAGCAGTTGTGGCGCGAAGCGACTCAACTGGCGGAGGTGCTCAAGGATACTTTCGATGCAGACAAGATGAACGTGGCCAATCTCGGCAACGTCGTGAGTCAGTTGCATGTGCACGTGATCGTGCGCAAGCAGGATGATGTCGCGTGGCCGGGCCCGGTCTGGGGCAAGCATCCTGCCGTTCCTTATAAAGAGGAGGAGCTGGCGTGGGTGCGCGAGAAGCTGAGAATGGCGCTGGGCGACGGCTTTCGCTTCAGCCAGGAGTGAGTGATGGATCTGGAAAACCGGGTGACCGACCTGGAAAGCCGCCTGGCCTTCCAGGACGATGCGCTGCAGACCCTGAGCGATGTGGTCTATGAGCAGGAGCGTGTGATCGAGCGCCTGCGCCTGCAGATGCAGGCGCTGCTCAAGCGTCTGGAAGACCTGCAGGGTCAGGTTGGTATTGCGGATGACGAGGCACCGCCTCCGCACTATTGAGCGTGTGCATGAAAGTGATGCGCCCATGAAAAAGCCCGCCAATCGGCGGGCTTTTTCATGGGCGTAACGCTCAGCGCCGATTGGGCAGCGCAGCGATCACATCCTCTGCCTGCAACCCCTTGTCACGCTGGACGACCGAAAACTCCACGCGCTGGCCTTCGATCAGGATGCGGTGGCCCTCGCCGCGGATGGCGCGGAAGTGGACGAAGATGTCCTCGCCGGAGTCGCGGGAGATGAAGCCGAAACCCTTGGAGGTGTTGAACCACTTCACGGTGCCGGTCTCGCGGTTCTCGCCGAGGAAGGTCTCGGTGGAGAGCGGGTGGGCGGGGCTTGCCTTGCCGACGCTGGCGATCCATTGCAGCACCACTGCGCCGGTCAGGCTCAGCAGCGGCAGCACGATGGCCGGCTGCTCGCCGATGAAGGGCAGTGGGGCCAGCAGGATAAGCACCTGCAGGACCACGGCCAGCACCACCAGGGCGGTGGCCAGGCCTTGCAGGGCTGAAGGCTGTTTCAGGTTACTGCTCGGGGCCAGCAGGAGGCTGGTCAGGCCCAGCAGGGCTAGGTAGATGGCATCGCTTTGTTGCAGGTAGGGCAGGGCATCGCTGCGCAGGCTCGGGATAAGGGACAACACGAGTGCGGCGACGCCCGTCACGAGGTGGACGATCTTGAGCATGGCTATGGATTCACCTTGGGCGGGTAACGAAACAAAGAAGCAGCCGTCGCCAGGTTCCACGCCGGATAAGAAAATGAAAGCGTGTCGGACGGCCTATGCGCGGAGCGCACGGCGGTTATTTAACAGCAAACCACTTGCCTTCTCAAATCAACCGCTTAGGCCATTCGTAGGGGGAAGGAAACCCGCCGGGCGGCGGGCTTCCTTATAGAAGGAGGGATCACTCGGCTAGCAGGCTGCGCAGCATCCACGCGGTCTTCTCGTGCACCTGCATGCGCTGGGTCAGCAGGTCGGCGGTCGGCTCGTCGGCAACCTTGTCAGCCAGCGGGAAGATGCTTCGCGCGGTTCGTACCACGGCTTCCTGGCCTTGCGCCAGCAGGCGGATAATCTCCTGGGCGTCCGGTACGCCTTCCTCTTCCTTGATCGAGGACAGGCGCGCGTACGCGGCATAGGTGCCCGGCGCCGGAAAGCCCAGGGCGCGAATGCGCTCGGCGATGCTGTCCACCGCCAGGGCCAGTTCGTTGTACTGCCCCTCGAACATCAGGTGCAGGGTGTTGAACATCGGCCCGGTGACGTTCCAGTGGAAATTGTGGGTCTTCAGGTACAGCGTGTAGGTGTCGGCCAATAGTCGGGACAGGCCTTCGGCGATGGCGGCGCGATCCTGCTCGGCGATTCCGATGTTGATTTCCATGGCGATCTCCTCATCGTTGGCATGGTGATTCAAAAGCGTTGGAGTCGAGGCTAGCACCGGGGTGGGGGCGAAGCTCTTGGTCTATATCAAGGCAATTGATTAGGTTTTTCTATTGAAAGGTTGCGCGCCTGGCCGGCTTCGCGTCGCCTGAGCCTGGCTGCAACCTGCGGATTTTTCAGGCTATAATCCGCGTCTTTGCCGCGGGATGCGGGCCCGTGGCAGTGTGATCAGTCAAGGTGTCCCATGCCGATTTACGAGTACCAGTGCCAGTCCTGCGCGCATCAGCTGGAATCGCTGCAGAAGATCAGCGATGCGCCGTTGGTCGATTGTCCGGCCTGCAAGGCTCCCGAATTGAAGAAGATGTTGTCGGCTCCGGGTTTCCGCCTGGGCGGCAGCGGTTGGTACGAGACCGACTTCAAGACCGGAGCGAAGAAGAATCTCGCCTCCGGCGATGCTCCTGCGGCCTGTCCGGCCACCGGTTGCGGTGGTGGCGGCTGCTCCGCCAGCGAATGAGCGGTTCCCTAGAATTCAAGACTTTCGAGAAGCGAAACACACCATGATGCGCAGCCACTATTGCGGCCAGTTGAACGAGAGCCTGGACGGCCAGGTAGTCACTCTTTGCGGTTGGGTACACCGTCGCCGCGACCACGGCGGGGTGATTTTCCTCGACGTGCGCGATCGCGAGGGCCTTGCCCAGGTGGTGTTCGACCCGGATCGCGTCGAGACCTTCGCCAAGGCCGACCGCGTGCGCAGCGAGTACGTGGTGAAGATCACCGGCAAGGTGCGCCTGCGCCCTGAGGGCGCGCGCAACGCCAACATGGCTTCCGGCGCTATCGAAGTCCTGGGCCACGAGCTGGAAGTGCTGAACCAGGCCGAGACCCCGCCGTTCCCGCTGGACGAATACTCCGACGTGGGCGAGGAAACCCGCCTGCGCTACCGCTTCATCGACCTGCGTCGCCCGGAGATGGCCGCCAAGCTGAAGCTGCGCGCGCGCATCACCAGCAGCATCCGCCGCTACCTCGACGACAACGGCTTCCTCGACGTGGAAACCCCGATCCTCGGTCGCCCGACTCCGGAAGGCGCGCGCGACTACCTGGTCCCGAGCCGTACCTACCCGGGTCACTTCTTCGCCCTGCCGCAGTCGCCCCAGCTGTTCAAGCAGCTGCTGATGGTGGCCGGCTTCGACCGTTACTACCAGATCGCCAAGTGCTTCCGCGACGAAGACCTGCGTGCCGACCGCCAGCCGGAATTCACCCAGATCGACATCGAGACCAGCTTCCTCGAAGAAAGCGACATCATCGAGATCACCGAGAAGATGGTTCGCCAGCTGTTCAAGGAAGTGCTGAACGTCGAGTTCGACGAATTCCCGCACATGCCGTTCGAAGAGGCCATGCGCCGCTACGGTTCCGACAAGCCTGACCTGCGCATCCCGCTGGAACTGGTTGACGTGGCCGATCAGCTCAAGGACGTCGAATTCAAGGTCTTCTCCGGTCCGGCCAACGATCCCAAGGGCCGCGTTGCCGCCCTGCGCGTTCCCGGCGGTGCGAGCATGCCGCGCAAGCAGATCGACGACTACACCAAGTTCGTCGGCATCTACGGCGCAAAGGGCCTGGCCTACATCAAGGTCAACGAGCGCGCCAAGGGCGTGGAAGGCCTGCAATCGCCGATCGTGAAGAACATCGCCGAGCCGAACCTGAACGTGATCCTCGATCGCGTCGGTGCGGTCGATGGCGACATCGTGTTCTTCGGCGCCGACAAGGCCAAGATCGTCTGCGACGCGCTGGGCGCTCTGCGCATCAAGGTCGGCCATGACCTCAACCTGCTCACCAAGGAGTGGGCACCGATGTGGGTCGTGGACTTCCCGATGTTCGAAGAGAACGACGACGGCAGCCTGACTTCCCTGCACCACCCGTTCACCGCGCCCAAGTGCACCCCGGAAGAGCTGGAAGCCAACCCGGCCGGCAAGCTCTCCCGTGCCTACGACATGGTGCTCAACGGCACCGAGCTGGGCGGCGGTTCCATCCGTATCCACGACAAGGCCATGCAGCAGGCGGTGTTCCGCGTGCTGGGCATCGACGATGCGGAGCAGGAAGAGAAGTTCGGCTTCCTCCTCGACGCCCTCAAGTACGGCGCGCCGCCGCACGGTGGCCTGGCCTTCGGCCTGGATCGTCTGGTGATGCTGATGACCGGCGCGGCCTCGATCCGCGAAGTCATCGCCTTCCCGAAAACCCAGAGTGCCGGCGACGTCATGACCCAGGCTCCGGGCACTGTGGATGCCAAGGCCCTGCGCGAGCTGAATATCCGTTTGCGCGAGCAGCAGAAGGCCGCCGAGTAAGTCGATCCAGATTGCTGTGGCGCTCGGATGCGGGCGCCACACGCGAAGCAAACAAGCGATACGGAGTGAGTTATGGCTGGTCATTCCAAATGGGCCAACATCAAGCACCGCAAGGAACGTCAGGACGCCAAGAAGGGCAAGATATTCACCAAGCTCATTCGTGAGCTGACCGTCGCCGCCAAGCAGGGCGGCGGGGTGCCGGCGGATAACCCGCGTCTGCGCCTGGCCGTGGACAAGGCGCTGACCGCCAACATGACCCGTGACACCATCGATCGCGCCATCCAGCGCGGCGTCGGGTCCAGCGAAGCCGACAACATGGCCGAGCTGACCTACGAAGGTTACGCGCCCAGCGGCGTGGCGATCATCGTCGAGGCCATGACCGACAACCGCAACCGCACCGCGGCCGAAGTGCGTCACGCCTTCAGCAAGTGCGGTGGCAACCTGGGTACCGACGGTTCGGTTGCTTACATGTTCGAGCGCAAGGGCCAGATCAGCTACGCGCCGGGCGTGAACGAGGAAGCGTTGATGGACGCCGCGCTGGAAGCCGGCGCGGACGACGTGGTGGTCAATGACGACGGCTCCATCGATGTCTTCACCACCTTCGCCGACTTCATCTCTGTCAACGAAGCGCTGACCGAAGCCGGGTTCAAGGGCGAGGAAGCCGAGATCACCATGATCCCGTCGACCACCGCGACTCTGGATCTGGATACCGCGCAGAAGGTCCTCAAGCTGATCGACATGCTCGAAGACCTGGACGACGTGCAGAACGTCTACTCCAATGCGGAAATCCCGGACGAGGTGATGGCCCAGCTGGGCTGATCCTCCGCCGGCGATCTGCGAAGCCGGAAGCGGGAGTGGTCGTCAGCGGCGCCTCCCGCTTCCGGTTTTTGTTATCTGAAATGCGCGTTGCAGAAGGTTCGATCGGACGGACATGACCCTGATTCTCGGCATCGACCCAGGCTCACGGATTACCGGCTTCGGCGTGGTGCGCGACACCGGCCGCGGCTGCGAATACGTGGCGTCGGGCTGCATCCGTACCGGCAACGGCGAGCTGTTCGAGCGCCTGCAGATCGTCTTTCGCGGCGTGCGCGAGGTCATCCAGACCTACCGGCCGACCATGATGGGCATCGAGCAGGTGTTCATGGCGCGCAACGCCGACTCGGCGCTGAAGCTGGGCCAGGCGCGCGGCGCGGCCATAGTCGCGGCGGCGGAAGAGGGGTTGCAGATCGCCGAGTACACCGCCAGCCAGGTCAAGCAGGCCATTGCCGGGACTGGCGGTGCCGACAAGCAGCAGGTGCAGATGATGGTCATGCACCTGCTGAAGCTTACGCAGAAACCGCAGATCGACGCTTCCGACGCCCTGGCTATCGCCCTGTGCCACGCGCACACCCGGCAGAGCCTGGTGCCGCACGGCCTGGTCGGCGCGCGCCGTCGTGGCGGTCGCCTGCGCCTGTGATATCCGGAAAAACTTTGAGCAAGGACAAACACCCGTGATTGGACGCCTGCGTGGCACCCTGGCGGAAAAACAGCCGCCGCACCTGATCGTCGACGTGAATGGCGTGGGCTACGAGCTGGAAGTGCCGATGACCACCCTGTACCGCCTGCCGAGCCTGGGTGAGCCGGTGACCCTGCACACCCATCTGGTGGTGCGCGAGGATGCCCACCTGCTCTACGGCTTTGCCGAGAAGCGCGAGCGCGAGCTGTTCCGCGAGCTGATCCGCCTCAATGGCGTGGGGCCGAAGCTGGCGCTGGCGTTGATGTCGGGTCTGGAAGTCGATGAACTGGTGCGTTGCGTGCAGGCGCAGGATACTTCCACCCTGGTGAAGATTCCCGGCGTCGGCAAGAAAACCGCCGAGCGCCTGCTGGTGGAGCTCAAGGATCGCTTCAAGGCGTGGGAGAATATTCCCTCCATCGCACCGCTGGTGGTGGAACCCAGGCTGGTTGCCACAGTCTCAAGCGCCGAGTCCGATGCAGTCAGCGCACTGATCGCGCTGGGCTTCAAACCCCAGGAGGCGAGCCGCGCCGTGGCCGCCGTGCAGGAGGAAGGCTTGTCCAGCGAAGAACTCATCCGCCGTTCCCTCAAGGGCATGGTCTAGGTAAAGATTGATGATCGAAGCCGATCGCCTGATTTCCTCCGCCACCAGTCGCGACCGCGAAGAGCAGTTCGACCGTGCCATCCGCCCGCTCAAGCTGGCGGACTACGTCGGCCAGCCCGTGGTGCGCGAGCAGATGGAGCTGTTCATCCAGGCGGCCCGAGGGCGCCAGGAGGCCCTCGACCACACGCTGATCTTCGGCCCGCCCGGCCTGGGCAAGACCACCCTGGCGAACATCATCGCCCAGGAGATGGGCGTCTCGATCAAGAGCACTTCCGGGCCGGTACTGGAGCGCCCCGGCGACCTGGCGGCGATCCTCACCAATCTCGAACCCAACGACGTGCTGTTCGTGGACGAGATCCATCGCCTGTCGCCCATCGTCGAAGAAGTCCTGTATCCGGCCATGGAAGACTTCCAGCTGGATATCATGATCGGCGAGGGCCCGGCTGCGCGCTCGATCAAGCTCGACCTGCCGCCCTTCACCCTGGTTGGCGCGACTACCCGCGCCGGCATGCTGACCAACCCGCTGCGTGACCGCTTCGGTATCGTGCAGCGTCTGGAGTTCTACGGTGTGGACGACCTGTCCAGCATCGTCGCCCGTTCGGCGGGCATCCTGGGTCTGGAGATCGAGCCGGCGGGGGCCTACGAGATTGCCCGGCGCGCCCGCGGAACGCCGCGCATCGCCAACCGGCTGCTGCGCCGCGTGCGGGATTTCGCCGAGGTGCGTGGCACCGGGCACATCAGCAGCGACATCGCCGACAAGGCACTGAACCTGCTGGACGTGGATGAAAGAGGCTTCGATCACCAGGACCGCCGCCTGCTGCTGACCATGATCGACAAGTTCGACGGTGGCCCGGTGGGGATCGACAACCTGGCGGCGGCCATCAGCGAAGAAAGGCACACGATTGAAGACGTGCTGGAGCCCTATCTGATCCAGCAAGGCTATATCATGCGCACACCGCGGGGCCGTGTCGTGACCCGGCATGCGTACCTGCATTTCGGCCTGAATGTGCCGAAGCGGATGGGGGAGGGGGCAACGCCGGATCTGTTTGCCCCTGAAGATGGTAATTAATTGCATTTGTAGACGATTGCCGATTGGCAAAGTCTCTACTTGGTTCTAGAGTATGCGCGCGCAACACGGGGGTCAGCCGTTCCAGCAGCGGTATCGGGTCTATTACGAGGACACCGATGCCGGCGGCATCGTCTACTACGTCAACTACCTCAAGTTCATGGAGCGGGCTCGTACCGAGCGGCTGCGTGACCTGGGCTTTGCCCAGTCGCAGCTGGCGGGGGAGAACCTGCTTTTCGTCGTTCACTCGGCCGAGGCGCGCTATCACGCGCCGGCCCGCCTGGACGACGAACTGCTCGTCAGCGCCGAGGTGGAGGAGTTGAACCGTGCGAGCCTGAAGTTTCGTCAACAGGTTCGACGGGCGTCGGATTCGACCTTGCTCTGCGAGGGGCGATTCCTAGTGGCGTGCGTGCGGGCGGACACCTTGAAACCCCGCGCTATCCCAGATGTGTTGCGTGCGGCATTTGCCGGCAGTCCGGACACCCTTTCAGCAGGAGATTAACGTGGAACCGAACGTCGTCGACCATACTTCCATGTGGAGCTTGATCAGTAACGCCAGCGTCGTGGTACAGCTGGTGATGCTGACCCTGGTGGCCGCATCGGTCACTTCCTGGATCATGATTTTCCAGCGCAGCAACATGATGCGCTCGGCGAAGAAGGCCCTGGAAACCTTCGAAGAGCGCTTCTGGTCGGGCATCGACCTGTCCAAGCTCTATCGCCAGGCGGGCAGCAACCCCGATCCGGATTCGGGGGTCGAGCAGATCTTCCGTGCCGGCTTCAAGGAATTCTCGCGTCTGCGCCAGCAGGCCGGCGTCGACCCGGATGCGGTGATGGAAGGCGTTTCCCGCGCCATGCGCGTCGCCATTTCCCGTGAGGAAGAGAAGCTGGAAACCAGCCTGCCATTCCTCGCCACCGTCGGTTCCACCAGCCCGTACATCGGCCTGTTCGGCACCGTCTGGGGCATCATGAACTCCTTCCGTGGCCTGGCCACCGTGCAGCAGGCCACCCTCGCCACCGTGGCGCCGGGCATCGCCGAAGCACTGATCGCCACCGCCATCGGCCTGTTCGCGGCCATCCCCGCGGTCATCGCCTACAACCGTTTCGCCGCCCGCTCGGAAATGCTCATCGGCCGCTACTACACCTTCGCCGACGAGTTCCAGGCGATCCTGCACCGCAAAGTGCACACCAGCGACGATTGATCGACGACCAAGAGGTAAGCCGTCATGGCAAGAGTTCGTCACAAGCGCAAGCCGGTCGCGGAAATGAACGTGGTGCCCTACATCGACGTGATGTTGGTACTGCTGGTCATTTTCATGGTGACCGCGCCCATGCTCAACCAGGGCGTCAAGGTCGACCTGCCCAAGGTTTCCAGCGAAGCGCTGCCGCAGGATAACGATTCCCGCGTGCTCACCATCTCCATCAAGGCCGACAAGACCTACTACTGGAACATGGGCTCGGAAGTGGACCCGGACCAGGGCAAGGCCAGCCAGACCGCCGTGTCGCTGGACCAGCTGGTCAGCGCCGCTTCCGGCATCATGGCCGAGAACAGCCGCCAGGGTAAGAAAGTCCAGGTCTTCGTCCGGGGCGACAAGGCAGTCGACTATGGCTCGGTCATGGCCGTCATGGGCGGCCTGCAGAAAGCCGGAGTCGGTAACGTCGGTCTGATTACCGAGGCACCAGGTAGTTGATGCACCAGCTCGAGCGCTCTCAATCGGAAGGCTACTTCTGGCCCACTGTCCTGGCCGTGGCGCTGCATGTGCTGATCTTCGCCATGCTGTTCGTCAGCTGGGCCAGCACGCCTGAACTGCCGCCGTCGCGGCCGATCGTCCAGGCCACCCTGTACCAGCTCAAATCCAAGAGCCAGGCGACCCAGCAGACCAACCAGAAGATAGCCGGCGAGTCGAAGAAGACCGCGGCCAAGCAATACGAGCAGGAGCAGCTCGAGCAGAAGAAGGCCGAGCAGCAGGCATTGGCTGCTGCGAAGGCCGAGGAACAAAAGAAGGCCGACGCCGCTCAAAAGGCTGCTGATGCCGCCGAGAAGGCCGCAGAAGCCAAGAAGGCCGACGACGCCAAGAAGGCGGCGGACGCCGCTGCAGCCGCCAAGAAAGCGGCCGAGGCCAAGGCCGCCGAGCAGAAACAGCAGGCGGACATCGCCAAGAAGAAAGCCGAGGAAGAGGCCAAGAAAGAGGCCGCTGAAGAGGCTAAGAAGAAGGCTGCCGAGGAGGCCAAGAAGAAGGCCGCCGAGGACGCGAAGAAAAAAGCTGCCGCGGACGAAGCCAAGAAGAAGGCTGCCGCGGTCGAGGCTGCGAAGAAGAAGGCTGCCGCTTCGGCCGCTGCCGCAGCCCGCAAGGCGCAGGAAGACAAGAAGGCCCAGGCCCTCGCTGAACTGCTGTCGGACACCCCGCAGCGCCAGCAGGCCCTGGCCGATGAGCAAGGTAATGAGGTGGCGGGCAACTTCGACGATCTGATCGTCAGCCTGGTGAGCCAGCAGTGGAACCGTCCTCCTTCAGCTCGTAACGGAATGAGCGTAGAAGTGCTGATTCAGATGCTGCCGAGCGGCGCCATCACCAATGTGAGCGTGACCCGCTCCAGCGGTGACAAACCGTTCGACGATTCGGCGGTGGCCGCGGTCAAAAACGTGGGCCGTATTCCCGAACTGCAAAATCTGGATCGCGCCACTTTCGATAGCCTGTATCGTCAGCGCCGAATGGTCTTCAAACCGGAGGATTTAGATCTGTGAGTACCCTGATTCGCTTCGCGCTCTTCGCACTGGCCCTGGTGGCCGGCGCTGCGCAGGCCGCCGACCCGCTGGTGATCTCCAGCGGTCGTGACTCGGCCGTCCCGATCGCCGTGGTTCCGTTCGGCTGGCAGGGCGGCAATGTCCTGCCCGAAGACATGTCGAACATCATCGGCAACGACCTGCGCAACTCCGGTTACTTCGAGCCGATCCCACGGCAGAACATGATCAGCCAGCCGGCCCAGGCCAGCGAAGTGATCTACCGCGACTGGCAGGCCCTCGGCGCGCAGTACGTGCTGGTCGGCAGCATCGTGCCCAGCGGCGGTCGCCTGCAGATCCAGTACGCCCTGCTCAACGTGGCGACCCAGCAGCAGGTCCTGACCGGCAGCGTGGGCGGCACCACCGACCAGCTGCGTGACATGTCGCACTACATCGCCGACCAGTCGTTCGAGAAGCTCACCGGTGTGAAGGGCGCGTTCTCCACCAAGCTGCTCTACGTGACCGCGGAGCGCTTCTCGGTGGACAACACCCGTTACACCCTGCAGCGCTCGGACTATGACGGTGCGCGCCCGGTGACCCTGCTGCAATCGCGCGAGCCGATCCTCTCGCCGCGTTTCTCCCCCGATGGCCGTCGCATCGCCTATGTGTCGTTCGAGCAGAAGCGTCCGCGCATCTTCATGCAGTACGTCGACACCGGTCGCCGCGAGCAGATCTCCAACTTCGAAGGCCTCAACGGCGCCCCGGCCTTCTCGCCGGACGGCAACCGCCTGGCCTTCGTGCTGTCGCGCGACGGCAACCCGGAGATCTACGTGATGGACCTGGGCAGCCGCCAGCTGCGTCGCCTGACCAACAACTCGGCGATCGACACCGAACCCTTCTGGGGCGCGGACGGCTCGACGCTGTACTTCACCTCGGACCGTGGCGGCAAACCGCAGATTTACAAGATGAACGTGAACTCGGGCGCCACCGACCGCGTGACCTTCATCGGCAACTACAACGCCAACCCGAAACTTTCGGCGGATGAAAAGACCCTGGTCATGGTTCACCGCCAGGACGGTTTCACCAACTTCCAGATCGCGGCGCAGGACCTTCAGCGCGGTAATCTCCGGGTACTTTCCAACACCAACCTGGATGACTCGCCCACTGTTGCGCCAAATGGCACGATGCTAATATACGCCACCCGCCAGCAGGACCGGGGCGTGTTGATGCTCGTGAGCATCAACGGACGTGTTCGGTTACCGCTACCCACCGCTCAAGGCGACGTGCGAGAGCCTTCCTGGTCCCCTTACCTGAACTGACGGTTGCCAACTGTTTCAAACTTATACACTGGGGTTCATTAGGAGTTACATGATGGAAATGCTGAAATTCGGCAAGTTTGCCGTTATCGCCCTCGCCATGGCTGTTGCCGTCGGCTGTTCGTCCAAGAAAGGCGATGCTACTGGCGAAGGCGCCAATGGCGGCGTTGATCCGAACGCTGGCTACGGCGCCAACAGCGGTGCCGTTGACGGCTCGCTGAGCGACGAAGCCGCCCTGCGCGCTATCACCACCTTCTACTTCGAGTACGACAGCTCCGACCTGAAGCCGGAAGCAATGCGTGCCCTGGACGTACACGCCAAGGACCTGAAAGGTTCCGGCCAGCGCGTAGTCCTGGAAGGTCACACCGACGAGCGCGGCACCCGCGAGTACAACATGGCTCTGGGCGAGCGTCGTGCCAAGGCCGTTCAGCGCTACCTGGTGCTGCAGGGCGTTTCCCCGGCTCAGCTGGAACTGGTTTCCTACGGCAAAGAGCGTCCGGTTGCCACTGGCCACGACGAGCAGTCCTGGGCCCAGAACCGTCGCGTTGAGCTGAAGAAGTAAGAGATGCCGATGCGCCTGCGTTTTCTGACCTTGATCGCGTGCGGACTGCCGCTCATGGCGGCAGCCGCGGTTCCGGTACAGGACGGCAATGGTGGCTATGCCAGCACGCCGCCCTCGGGTTATGGCACCGCAGGCGCTGATGGCGCCTACGCCGGAGGCGGGATGACTACTCCCGTCTCCGGTCAGGCTCAGCTGTTCATGCAGCTGCAGCAGATGCAGGACGAGATGTCCCGTCTGCGCGGCATGCTCGAAGAGCAGCAGAACCAGATCCAACAGATGAAGCAGGAAAACCAGGAGCGCTTCCAGGACATCGACAGCCGCCTTTCCAGCGGTGCAGGTGCAGGAGCGGCCGGTGCTGCAGTTCAACCCAATTCCCCCGCTGCCGGTGCCAATGCCGGAGCTGCCGCCGGTGCAGGCGTAGCCGCCGCCCAGCAACAGCAGCCCGCTGCCAGCAGCGAGCCGGGCGACCCGGCGAAAGAGAAGCTCTACTACGACGCTGCCTTCGACCTGATCAAGGCCAAGGACTTCGACAAGGCCAGCCAGGCATTCGGCGCCTTCCTGCGCAAGTACCCGAGCAGCCAGTACGCGGGCAACGCGCAGTACTGGCTCGGCGAAGTGAACCTTGCCAAGGGCGACCTGCAAGGTGCTGGCCAGGCCTTTGCGCGGGTCAGCCAGGCTTACCCGAGCAGCGCCAAGGTTCCGGACTCGCTGTACAAGCTCGCCGACGTCGAGCGTCGCCTTGGTAATAACGACAAGGCTCGCGGCATCCTGCAGCAGGTCGTGGCCCAATACCCGGGCACTTCTGCCGCCCAGTTGTCCCAGCGTGACCTGAAGAATCTCAAGTAAGGTTTCGCCAATAAAAAGCCCGCGCCAGTCGCGGGCTTTTTATTGGGCGCGAAATAGCCGTCTTCCGTTACTTGCGCAGTTGCGCGTAGTGCTCATCCCCGCGGATTGGCGCTTCGGAGCCGTGTTGCACCAGGGCAATGGAGTGTTCGCAATCAGTGAGGTTGTGGTAGCTCTCCGAGCTGACGGCAATGATCCGCGAGTTCTTCGCGATGAATCGCCAGCGCCATTCATGGCGGGTGTCCTTGTAAACGTGGAAGTGTGCAATCGACATGCTCGTCTCCTTCAGCCATTGAACCGTCCGCTGGGGCCGGCCTGGCAAAGCTAACAGCGCCGGGCGCACGCGCGGAGCGCACTCCGCGAGTCCGACGGCATTACCCGAAAGTGACGACTCGCTGTTGCTCGTTTCCCATTCCTCGATCCTTCGGACTGGGTGTCAGGACTTCTGGTAGAATCGCCGCCGCTCTCGGATGCGCTAGTGGTTTCAGCTCGGCTGACGTCTGCTTTGCTCCGAGGTTTGCCGGGTGCACCCGCACCCATGACTCCAACGCAACGGAGGCGGATGGCCTGTGCAGCCGTCACGCCCGTGGCTGATATGCAACAGACCCTGCGCATTACCGAGATCTTCTACTCGTTGCAGGGGGAAACGCGCACCGCCGGCTTGCCGACCGTGTTCGTACGCCTGACGGGCTGTCCCCTGCGCTGCAACTACTGCGATACCGCCTATGCCTTCAGCGGCGGCGAGATCCAGACCCTCGACGCCATCCTCGATCAGGTCGCTCAGTACCGTCCTCGCTACGTCTGCGTGACCGGTGGCGAGCCGCTGGCCCAGCCCAACTGCATTGCGTTGCTCGAGCAACTGTGCGACGCAGGTTATGAGGTGTCGCTGGAAACCAGCGGTGCGCTGGACATCTCCAGTACTGACCGCCGCGTCAGCCGCATCCTCGACCTGAAGACCCCTGGCTCCGGCGAAGTCGCGCGCAACCGCTACGAGAATATTGGCGAGCTGACTCCCAATGACCAGGTGAAGTTCGTCATCTGCTCCCGCGAGGACTACGACTGGGCTGTCTCCAAGCTGATCGAGTACCGCCTCGAAGAGCGTGCCGGTGAGGTGTTGTTCTCGCCGAGCCACCGCCAGGTGGATGCGCGCGCGCTGGCCGACTGGATCGTCAGCGACAACCTGCCGGTGCGCCTGCAACTGCAGCTGCACAAGATTCTCTGGAACGACGAGCCGGGCCACTGAGCGCCGAGGAGACCCTGTATATGTCTGACAAGAAAACCATGAGCGACAAGAAAGCCGTGATCCTGCTCTCCGGCGGCCTGGACTCCGCGACCGTGGTCGCCCTGGCCAAGGCGGAAGGCTACGCCTGCTACACCATGAGCTTCGACTACGGCCAGCGTCACCGCGCCGAGCTGCATGCGGCCGAGCGCGTCGCCCGGCAGCAGGGCGTGGTGGAGCACAAGGTGATCGGCCTCAATCTGAATGGAATCGGCGGCTCGGCCCTGACCGACAGCAGCATCGAGGTTCCCGAGGCTCCCAGCGAAGGCATTCCGGTGACCTACGTGCCGGCGCGCAATACGGTGTTCCTGTCGCTTGCCCTGGGGTGGGCTGAAGTGCTGGGTGCACGCGACATCTTCATCGGTGTGAACGCCGTGGACTACTCCGGCTACCCGGATTGCCGCCCCGAGTTCGTCGAGGCGTTCGAGCGCATGGCGAACCTCGCGACCAAGGCGGGGGTGGAGGGTGACGGCTTCCGGATCCAGGCTCCGCTGCAGTTCCTCTCCAAGGCGCAGATCATCGAGGCGGGCGTCGCGCAAGGCGTCGATTACAGCCTTACCGTGTCCTGCTATCAGGCCGACGATGACGGACGCGCGTGCGGTAAATGCGACAGCTGCCGCCTGCGTTCCGAGGGCTTTGTCGCGGCCGGAATTTCCGACCCGACGCGCTATTTCTGAAAAAAGTTTTTGTGGGGTGTTGTTTTTACGTTAGAAATCAGTATTATACGCACCACGTCGGGTCGTTAGCTCAGTCGGTAGAGCAGTTGGCTTTTAACCAATTGGTCGTAGGTTCGAATCCTACACGACCCACCATAAAATCCTGTGAAAGCCCCGTGATCGAAAGGTCACGGGGCTTTTGCCATGTGCCGGAAAAAGTCCGCCGTACGGGCGTCAACGTCGCATCGCGAAAGGGAAGGCGGTGATAAAATCGCCAGCATAATCAGACCGTGCCTGTTGAGGTTTCCACACGATGTCCCAGATTTCCGAACGCCTGCTGGTCCAGGCCCATCTGGCGGCGAAGCAGCCGCGGGTGCTGAGCGAGCAGGAAGAGGCCGACTACCGTGCGGCCATCGCCGCCGAGCTGAAGGCACAGAACGCCGTGCTGGTCGCGCACTATTACTGCGATCCGGTCATCCAGGCGCTGGCCGAAGAGACCGGCGGCTGCGTTTCCGACTCGCTGGAAATGGCCCGCTTCGGCAACCAGCATTCGGCGCAGACCGTAGTAGTTGCCGGCGTTCGCTTCATGGGTGAGACCGCGAAGATCCTCAACCCGGAAAAACGCGTGCTGATGCCCACCCTGGAAGCGACCTGCTCGCTGGACCTGGGTTGCCCGGTGGATGAGTTCTCCGCTTTCTGCGACCAGCATCCCGAACGCACCGTGGTGGTCTATGCGAACACATCGGCCGCCGTGAAGGCGCGCGCCGACTGGGTGGTGACGTCCAGCTGCGCAGTCGAGATCGTCGAGCACCTGATGGACAACGGCGAGCCGATCCTCTGGGCGCCGGACCAGCACCTGGGCCGCTACATCCAGCGCGAGACCGGTGCCGACATGCTGCTCTGGGACGGTGCCTGCATCGTCCACGAGGAGTTCAAGGCCAAGCAGCTGGAAGACCTCAAGGCGGTCTACCCGGACGCCGCGATCCTGGTGCACCCGGAGTCGCCGGAGGCCGTGGTGGAACTGGCCGATGCCGTGGGCTCCACCAGCCAACTGATCAAGGCCGCGCAGACGCTGCCGAACAAGCGCTTCATCGTCGCCACGGATCGCGGCATCTTCTACAAGATGCAGCAGCTGTGCCCGGACAAGGAGTTCATCGAGGCGCCCACCGCCGGCAACGGCGCAGCCTGCCGCAGCTGTGCGCACTGCCCGTGGATGGCCATGAACACCCTGGAGCGCACCCTGGCGTGCCTGCAGGAAGGTTCGGGAGAGATCTTCGTCGACCCGGCACTGATTCCCAAGGCGATCAAGCCGCTCAAGCGCATGCTCGACTTCACCCAGGCGGCGAAGCTGAAACTGGCGGGCAATGCCTGATCAGTTTGCTGAATGAAAAAGCCCGGCATCTGCCGGGCTTTTTCGTGGCTTTTTGTAGGAGCGAGCTCGCTCGCGAACAGACTACCCACTGAGTTCAGTGTTATGCGGTTCGCGAGCAAGCTCCCTCCTACAGGTTCTGCTCAGCGGCCCATCATTTCCTTGAGGATGCGCTCCTGTTCCCGGAACTCCTGCTGGCGGGCATCCAGGCGCGCGGCCAGGGTGAAGTTGCCGCCGGCGCGACGCTTGGCGAAGTCCAGTTGCTCGATCGCCTGCTTGTAGTCGCCGGTGAGCGCGTAGTACTCCGCACGTGCCTGGTATACGCCGATGGCGTTGCCGCTCAGGGTGCAGGCGTCGGCCAGGCGGTTCCATACGTCCGGGTCCAGCGGGCGGCGCTGGGATAGCTTGAACAGCGTCTTCTCCGCATCCGCGGCGCGGTTGGTCTTCATCATGAGGTCGGCGTTGGCCTGGATCAGGGGGTAGCTGTCCGGATACTGGCCGAGCATCTTCTGCACTCGCGCCTGGGCGTCGGGCAGCTTGTTGGCGGTGATATCCACGTCGGCCATCGCCAGGTTGTAGCTGATGTCGTTGGGCGCCTTGGCGAGCAATTGCTGGAGGTTGCTGCGAGCTTCGTTGAGCTGGCCGATCTTGGTCTGCGACAGGGCCAGGCCATAGCGGGCAGCGTCATTCTTCGGGTCTTCGTCGAGCTGCGCGCGGAACTGCTTGCTGGCCATGCCCGGCGTGTCCTCGAACATCTGCTGCACGCGGGCGCGCATCAGCTCGTAGCGCAGCGAATCTTCCTTGCCGCCCTTGGGGTACTGCTCGGCGCGGTTGCGGGTGTCGGCGATACGCGATTCGGTCACCGGGTGGGTCAGCAGGAATTCCGGCGGCTTGCCTTCGTAGCGGTACTGGCGGGCCAGACGCTCGAACATGTTGGGCATGGAGCGCGGGTCGTAGCCGGCACGAACCATGGTGGCAACGCCGACGCGGTCGGCTTCCTGCTCGTTCTGCCGGGAGAAGCGCAGCTGGTTCTGGATGGCCGCGGCCTGCGTGCCGGCGATGGCGGCGATACCGGCGTCACCGGCGCCCGCCGCGGCGGCGACGATACCGGCGAGCATGGCGGCCATCACCGGAATCTGCATGCGCTGCTGCGCTTCGATGCCACGGGCGAAGTGGCGCTGGCTCAGGTGGCCGAGTTCGTGCGCCAGTACCGCGATGTACTCGCCTTCGGTCTGGGCATAGATGAACAGGCCGCCGTTGACGCCGACCACGCCGCCGGGAGCGGCGAAGGCGTTGATCTGCTTGTCGCGGATCAGGATGAAGGCGAGGCGGTGGTCCTGCAGTTCGCTGGACTCGGCCAGGCGGTAGACGCTGGATTCGACGTAGTCCTTGAGTTGCGGATCGTTGAGCGTGTCGACCTGGTTGCGCAGCATGCTCAGCCAGGCGCGGCCGAGCTGGAATTCCTGTTCCGGGGAGACGATGGACGAGCTGGCGTCACCCAGGGAGGGAAGGTCGTCCGCCAGGGCCGGCATGGCCAGGGCGATAGCGAGCGACAGCAGGGCAGGGCGGAGTACTTTCATGTACACGAGGCTCGTTCCGAGAAATGCTCTACTTTAGCCGCACGCTGGCGCCTATGCCTAGTTTGCAGGGCGGAAGTGCGGCGCAATTCGAAATCGGTATTTTCGCCGTCGAGGCTCCTCCAGACCCTGATGCTGACGGCTCGATTGATGAACGCCGTCGCGGCAGGGCCTGGTTACTTTTCCAACGCTTTCGGTATTCTTGGGCGCCCTGACTGGAGTTCGTTTCGATGTCCGATTCCACGCCGTCCGTCCCCGCCTGTGACGCGGAGCTGGACGCCAGCGGTCTCAATTGTCCCTTGCCGCTGCTCAAGGCCAAGCTCGAGCTGAACCGCCTTCCCAGCGGAGCGGTGCTCAAGGTGATCGCCACCGATGCTGGCTCCCAGCGCGACTTCCGCGTTTTCGCCGACCTTGCCGGGCACTCGCTGCTGCATGAAGAGGTCGAAGCCGGCGTCTATCGCTACTGGTTGCGCAAGAAGTAGCTCCTGATCGCGGGTAACCGCGACGTTACCCCATTCGTTTCGCAGGTTCGTTGATGCTCAAGGTTTTGCAGGACTGGATGCAGCGCTATTTCTCCGACGAGGAGGCGATAGTGCTGGCGGTCATTCTCGGGCTGGGATTCACCGTCATCCTGGCTTTCGGCGGGATGCTCGCGCCGGTGCTGGCGGCGATGGTCATCGCCTTCCTCATCCAGGGCATGGTCGGAGTGCTGGAGCGCCTGCGCGTGCCGCATCTGTTCGCGGTCTGGCTGGTTTATTCGCTGTTCCTCGGGCTGCTCGCGGTATTCCTGCTGGTGCTGGTGCCGCTGCTGTGGAAGCAGCTGTTCACCCTGTTCAACGAGCTGCCCGGCATGCTCGGCGAGTGGCAGGCGACGCTGCTGATGTTGCCCGAGCGCTACCCGGACATGGTCACCGAAGAGCAGGTGCTGCACACCGTCGAGGCCGCGCGCAACGAATTGGGCCAGCTTGGCCAGTGGGCGCTGACCTTCTCCCTGTCGGGCCTGCCGGTAGTCGTCAACATCATGATCTACCTGGTGCTGGTGCCGATCCTGGTGTTCTTCTTCCTCAAGGATCGCCGCCGCTTCTACCACTGGTTCCGCCGCTACCTGCCGCGCGAACGTGGGCTGATGAAGCAGGTGTGGAACGAGATGAACCAGCAGATCGCCAACTACATCCGCGGCAAGGTCATCGAGATCTTCATTACCGGCGTGACGACCTACATCGCTTTCGCGGTGCTGGGGCTTAATTACGCGGCGCTGCTCGCGCTGCTGGTCGGCCTCTCGGTGGTGGTGCCTTATATCGGCGCGGTGGTGGTTACCGTGCCGGTGGCGATGATCGCGCTGTTCCAGTGGGGCTGGAGCGACCAGTTCATCTACCTGATGGCGGCCCACGCGATCATCCAGGCGCTGGATGGCAACGTGCTGGTGCCGCTGCTGTTCTCCGAGGCGGTGAACCTGCACCCGGTGGCGATCATCTGCGCAGTACTGCTGTTCGGCGGACTGTGGGGGTTCTGGGGGGTGTTCTTCGCCATCCCGCTGGCGACCCTGGTGAAGGCCGTGCTGGACGCCTGGCCGCGCCAGCCCGCGCCGGAGCGCCAGGTCAGCCCGATGATGTAAACGAAAAAGGCCGCTGATCAGCGGCCTTTTCCTGCGTGCGGTATCACTCAGCCCTTGTTCAGTTCCTCAGCGGCGGCGAGCACGGCGTCCACATGGCCGGGCACTTTCACGCCACGCCATTCCTGGCGCAGCACGCCCTTGGCATCGATCAGGAAGGTACTGCGGTCTACGCCCAGGTATTCCTTGCCGTAGAGCTTCTTCAGCTTGATCACGTCGAACAGCTGGCAGACGGCCTCGTCCTTGTCGCTGATCAGCTCGAAGGGGAAGCACTGCTTGGCCTTGAAGTTCTCGTGGGACTTGATGCCATCGCGGGAGACGCCGAACACCAGGGTGTTGGCCTGGGCGAAGTCCTCGATCCTGTCGCGGAAGCCCTGGCCTTCGGTGGTGCAGCCGGGGGTGCTGTCCTTGGGATAGAAGTACAGGACGACCTGTTTGCCCTTGAGCTCGGACAGGCGGAATTCGACGCCGCTGGTGGCCGGGGCGTGGAAATCGGCGACGGGTTTGTTCAGTTCGACTGCCATTGGAATTTTCTCCTTGAGAACACCCTTACGGATGCTGCGGACGCCAGGGCTCAATCAGCGCGTCCAGGTTCAGCGCATCGGCGAAGTCGAGGAACTGGTCGCGCAGCCAACTGATCTGGGTGCCGGCCGGCAGGGTCACGGTGATGGTGGCGTTGAGCATGCTGGTGTTGGTGTGCGGCGCTTGATAAGTGTCGCAGGTGAGGTTCTCCAACTCGATGTTGTGATCGATGAAGAACTGGCACAGCTCGTTGAGAATGTCCGGCCGATAGACGGCGCTGACGTAGGCCACGTAGGGCAGGGCCTGGGCGCGGGTGACGTGGACATTGCTGCGGGTGACGCTGAGGGTGAAGCCATGGCGCTTGGCCAGGGGCGGCAGGCCGCCTTCCAGGCGAGCCAGGGCATCCCAGCTGCCGGAGATCTGCAGGATCAGCGCGCTGAACTCGCCGTGACGGGTCAGGCGGCTGCTGACGACCGAGCAACGGTTGTCGACGCAGGTGCGGCACAGCACGCTGGTCAACTCCATCGGGTTCGGGCCCAGAGCACTGATCAGGAGGAATTGTTCACGAGGGTGAGAGGCGGACATGCAGCTTTCCTGGGAGTGGCGGCCAAGCGGGCCGCATCGACAAAGGAGAAAGGGTAGCGAAAAGCGCCGATGAGGGGAATGTCTGGCCGCTCGCGGGTCGCTGCGTCACCTTGTGCGTGGCCGGTGGCGACAGTACCATTACGGCTTTCTTTTTCCGGCAGGAGCGGTTGCATGATTGCGGGCAGTATGGTGGCGCTGGTCACCCCCTTCGATGCTCAGGGTCGACTGGATTGGGACAGCCTCGCGAAGCTGGTGGACTTCCACCTGCAGGAAGGTACCAACGCCATCGTAGCGGTCGGCACCACGGGTGAATCGGCCACTCTGGACGTGAAAGAACACCTGGAAGTGATCCGTCGCGTGGTCGACCAGGTCAACGGCCGCATCCCGGTCATCGCCGGCACCGGCGCCAATTCCACCCGCGAAGCCGTCGAGCTGACCGAGGCTGCCAAGTCCGGCGGCGCCGATGCCTGCCTGCTGGTGACCCCGTACTACAACAAGCCGACCCAGGAAGGCCTGTACCAGCACTTCCGCCATATCGCCGAAGCCGTCGCCATTCCGCAGATCCTCTACAACGTGCCGGGCCGCACCGCCTGCGACATGCTGCCGGAGACCGTCGAGCGCCTGTCCAAGGTGCCGAACATCGTCGGCATCAAGGAAGCCACTGGCGACCTGCAGCGCGGCAAGGAAGTGCTGGACCGCGTCGGCAAGGATTTCCTCGTCTACTCCGGCGATGACGCCACCGCCGTCGAGCTGATGCTGATGGGCGGCAAGGGCAACATCTCGGTGACCGCCAACGTCGCTCCGCGCGCCATGAGCGACCTCTGCGCCGCCGCCATGCGTGGCGATGCCGCCGCTGCCCGCGCCATCAACGATCGCCTGATGCCGCTGCACAAGTCGCTGTTCATCGAATCCAACCCCATCCCGGTCAAGTTTGCCCTGCACGAAATGGGGCTGATTCCAGAGGGCATCCGCCTGCCTCTGACCTGGCTCAGCCCGCGTTGCCACGAACCGCTGCGTCAGGCCATGCGCCAGACCGGCGTCCTGGCTTAAGGAGCTCCCTCGCATGAAGCGACTGGCAGGACTGACTGCGCTCGCCCTGGTTATCGGCAACACCTCCGGCTGCGGCTGGCTGTGGGGTCCGGAAGGCTACTTCCGCGACCGTGGCGACGATTACCTGAACGCCCGTGAAACCGCGCCGATGAAGGTGCCCGAGGGCTTGCAGAGCAAGCCGCTCGACCCGCTGCTGCCGATCCCGATGAACGTCGCCACCAGCACCGAGAAGGAAGGCGAGTTCGAGGTGCCGCGCCCGCAGCCGCTGGCCGGCTCCGGCGAAGTCAGCGACTTCAGCCTGCAGAAGAGCGGCGACTCGCGCTGGCTGGTTGCCCAGCGTCCGCCGGCCGAAGTCTGGCCGGTCGCTCACCAGTTCTTCCAGGACAACGGCTTCTCCATCGCCAACGAGCGTCCGCAGACTGGCGAATTCAGCACCAACTGGCAGCCGCTGTCGCAGCTCTCCGCGCCGCTCGCGCGTCGCCTGAGCAGCCGAGTGTCGGGCGTCGAGCCTGACAGCGAAGCGCGCGTTCGCGTGCGCATCGAGCCGGGCGTGCAGACCAACACCAGCGAAGTCTATGTGCTGAGCGAAACCCGCCCGGCCGGCAGCACCGCCAGCGGTGACTGGCCGACCAAGCCGGCCGTGCCGAGCCTGGATGCCGCGCTGCTCGACGAAATGATCGCCAGCATGGCCACCAGCGCCGAGAAGGGCGGCTCCGTCTCCCTGCTCGCGGCGCACTCGGACTACGACACCCCCGGCGCCGTTCAACTGAACAAGGACGGCAGCGGCAACCCGGTGCTGACCGTCGACTCCGACTTCGACCGCGCCTGGGTCAGCGTGGGCCGTGCGCTGGATCGCGCCGACATCCGTGTCGACGACCTCAACCGCAGCCTGGGCGTGTACTACGTCAACATCGCCGAAGGCGCGAAGAAGAAGGACGAAGACAAGCCTGGCTTCTTCAGCCGCATGTTCGGTGGCGGCGAGAAGACCAAGGAAGAAGAGGACGCCAAGGCACAGCGCTACCAGGTCCGCCTGACCAGCGTGAGCAACACCGTCCAGATCACCGTCGACAAAGACATCAACACCTCCGCACCGGCTGACGTGGCGCAGGGCGTACTTGAGAAACTCCAGGAGAGTATGCGCAATGCACTTCGCGGTCCTGGGGAGCGGAAGCCGGGGCAATTCGGCCTTGGTGAGCAGTTCTGACACCCGGATACTGATCGATTGCGGCTTCCCGCTGCGTGAAACCATCCGCCGTCTGGCACGCCTGGGCGTAGAGCCCGGGCAACTGGACGCGATACTGGTCACGCACGAGCACTCCGATCACATCAACGGCGTCGAACTGCTGGCCCGGCACCATCGGATACCCGTGTACCTCAGCGCCGGCACCCTGCAGGGAATGCGCAAGCCGGTGACACCGGCGGGGCTGCTCAAATGCGGCGACCGCCTGGTACTGAAAGACCTGGAAGTCACTGCGGTGAGCGTCTCCCACGATGCGCGGGAGCCCCTGCAGTACGTGTTTTCCGATGGCCGGAAGCGCTTTGGCCAGCTCACCGATCTGGGAGCTGCCACGGCGCAGGTGCTGGAATGCTATCGTGGCCTCGACGCATTGATCGTCGAAGCGAATCACGATACCGACATGCTGGCCCGCGGTCCGTATCCCTACCCCCTCAAGGTCCGCGTAGGCGGCCAGTGGGGACATTTGAACAACCGGCAGGCCGCCGAACTCGTGGCCCTGCTGGGCTGGGAAAGCCTGCAGCACCTGGTGCTGGCGCATCTCAGCGAAAAGAACAACTCGCCGCAGCTGGCCCGGCAAAGCTTCGTCGACACCTTAGGGTGCGACCCGGACTGGCTGCAGGTAGCCGATCAGCATTCTGGACTCGACTGGCGCACCATCGCCTGAGCCCACCCCCTAAGCAAGCGGAGCCCATCATGGAAAAACGCGAAGAACTCTATCGCGGCAAGGCCAAGTCGGTTTACACCACCGATGACGCCGACCGCCTCGTCCTGCTGTTCCGCAACGACACCTCGGCGTTCGACGGCAAGCGTATCGAGCAGCTCGATCGCAAGGGCATGGTGAACAACAAGTTCAACGCTTTCATCATGCAGAAGCTCGAAGCCGCCGGCATCCCCACCCAGTTCGACGCCCTGCTGTCGGACAACGAGGTGCTGGTCAAGAAGCTCGCCATGATTCCGGTCGAGTGCGTCGTGCGCAACTATGCCGCCGGCAGCCTGGTGCGCCGCCTGGGCGTGGAAGAGGGCCTGCAACTCACCCCGCCGACCTTCGAACTGTTCCTGAAGAACGATGCCCTGGGTGATCCGTTCATCAACGAATCCCACGTCCAGGCCTTCGGCTGGGCGACCCTGGAGCAACTGGCCGAAATGAAGGCCTATTCCTTCAAGGTCAACGAAGTGCTCAGCAAGCTGTTCGACGAAGCCGGCCTGCTGCTGGTGGACTTCAAGCTCGAGTTCGGCCTGTTCCACGGCAAGATCGTCCTGGGCGACGAATTCAGCCCGGACGGCTGCCGCCTGTGGGACAAGGAAACCCGCAAGAAGATGGACAAGGACCGCTTCCGTCAGGGCCTGGGTGATGTGATCGAGGCCTACGAAGAAGTCGCCCAGCGCCTCGGCGTGCCGCTCTGATCCGACGAGCGCACGCAAGCGCCTGATACCACGCAAAAAAATCCGAAAACAAAGCTTCGCGTTCGGACTTCAAGCTGGTATCATGCGCGCCGCACGGAGAGATGCCGGAGTGGTCGAACGGGACGGATTCGAAATCCGTTGAACCAGCAATGGTTCCTAGGGTTCAAATCCCTATCTCTCCGCCATTATTGCAATGGCTGAAGCCCCTGAAATTCCTGGAATTTCAGGGGCTTTGTCTTTTCCGGGTCTGCCAATAGGGCAAATTCAGGACAGATTCCCGCACCTCAGGCCTTAGCACTACCCGGCCTGCGTCCCCTTATCCGCAATACCCATCCATCTTCTCCCGATTCCCCTGCGTGGGATTCGCTTGGTACTGCTGCAGCCAGAACTGGCACGGCGCGCTGCTGAAGCGTTTTGTCTGCTCCGCTTTTTCGATCTGCCGATTCTGCTGCTCCTGTGTGGCCTGCTGGCGTTGCAGATATTGCTGGAACATTTCTTCGTTGCTGCGGGGGGGGGGCGGAGCGGTCGGCGGTTTCGCGGCTGGCGGAGCCAGGCGGCTGATGATGGTGGGGGGGAGGTAGGGCCAGACCAGCGAGGCGGTGATGGCGACGGCCAGGCAGCCGAGCCAGATGCCGGCGGCGATGGCGAGGGTAAGTTTCCAGAAACCGGGAGCGGGCTGTGACATGGGCGGAGGCTTTGGTTGGCAAAGTTCCACTGATAACCCATCCGAGCCCCGGAGGGAAAGAGGCAGGCCCGCGGCGGACTCGTAGGCTTCGAGCGCACGCAGGGAGTAGATATAGGCAGCCCCGGCGTTGAGTGAGATGGCGGTGGCCAGGGTCTGGGCGATCTCGGCTTCGGTGGCGCCGGCCTTGCGCGCGGCTTCGGCGTGGACGCCGATGCAGCCGTCGCAGCGGGTAGTGATGGCCACGGCGATGGCGATCAGTTCGCGAGTCTTGGCGTCCAGGGCGTCGCCGTCAGCGGCGGCGGCTTCCAGCGCCTGGTAGGCGGCGATCATCTTCGGGTGTTTCTTGCCCAGCGCGCCGAAGGCTTTCTTCACGGCAGGGACGTACTCGGACCAGTTGAACAGCATGATGCTTCTCCTTGAGGCCGGGAGGATGAGGGGTGGCCTTGAAGCTTAGTCTGCGCCGGGCGGCGTGCCGCGTATTGTCCGTTCCGCTCAGATTTTTCATCGATGCGCTCGGCGCTCGCTGTTCAGTCCGACGCGCGCTCCATCAATAGGCGTCGAGGATTTCGTAGCGCTGGCGAGCGCTGCCGCTGCCCACCTCCACTTCGTCGCCAGGGTGGCGATGAAGCAGGGCGTTGCCCAGCGGGGCGCGGGTAGTGATGACCAGGATCTCGCGACCTTCAGACTGCACCTTGAGGCCCGCGCCGTCCGGGCCGAGGAAGACCCAGCGCTGCTGCTCCTGCTCATTGACCAGGTGGACCATGGCGCTGGTCAGGATGCCCTGTTCCTCGTCGAAGTCGCGCAGTTGCAGGTTCTCGAACAACGACAGCGCCTGACGGATCTCCTCCACGCGGCGCGATTGGCCAGCGGCGAGGTAGGCCGCCTCCAGGCCGAGCGTGTCGTACTTGTTCTCGGCGACGTTTTCCTCGTGGGTCGCGGTCTCGTGGGCCGTCTGGGCGGCGCGTACGGCGACGTCGAGGTCTTCGGCGAGGCGGGCGAGGATCAGTTGGTAGACGCGTTTCTTGTCCATGGCGGCAGGCTGGAAATAAAGCCGTCTATCCTAGGGCCTTTACCCATCGGCGGCGACTCTTTCCCGCCCTGGCGCGGAGGGACCACGCCAGGACCGGCCATGGATCAGTAGCCGCTGAGGATGTTGACGATCACGCCGCTGGCGATGGCCACCAGAATGTAATCGCCGTTCACGTACAGCCAACGGTGGTCGCGCGGCGGCGCGTAAAGGTGGCGCGCGTGCCAGTCGGTGACCCAATAGCGGTCGCCGCGATAGGCAGGCTCGACGATGACGCCGCGCCGCCAATCGCGATGGGGGACGGGCATGCCGGGCTGAGGACGAAAATCCGGGTTGCGGTAGGTGTGGACGCTGTTCGGGCCGGGGCGTGCCTGGTCATGTCCGCCCTGGGAAGCTCGTTGCGGCTGATGCTGTGGCTGGGAATGCTGCTGTTGCGGCCCGCGGTTGTCCTGCCGGTTGGGGCCGTTGTCCGGGCCGGGGCCGGGCTGGGCGAAACTGGCCAGCGGGCTGCCCAGCGTCAGGGCGGCACAGAGCAGGGCGACGGACTTCTTCATGGTGATCTCCTCGCGCAACCGGCGGAGCGGTGCGTATTTCACTTTCATCGTCCCGGACTATCCGGGTGCTTCATGAGACCGCATTGCTGCGTCAATGAGTGCCAAGGCCAAGTAAATGTCCGGTAAAGAGTTTTTCCGGTTTGTCAGCGTGCGGATACAAGCAGCTCTGTCGACGGGGACGGAGCCGTGGTCATCTTCCTCTTTGTGCGGTTGCAGCATCTGGTGATATATTTGCGGCAAATGCACTGATTGGAGGCCTGTCATGAGCGCTCTGCTGAAGGAAAGCCCGGCTGCCGATGCCGTCCTGGCGAAAGCAGTGCTGACCGCCCGCGAGCACTTGTCGATGACCCAGCAGGAACTGGCCGCCATCGTCGGAGTGGATCGCAGCGCGGTGAGTCGCTGGAAGCAGAACGGCCTGCGCGTGGACAGCAAGACCGGCGAACTGGCTCTTCTGCTGGTGCGCATCTACCGCGCGCTGTTCGCCCTGTTCGGCGGCAACCACGAAGACATGCGCCACTTCCTGCGCACCGAGAACCGTCACCTGGGCGGCGTGCCGCTGCAGCTGATGGAGCAGGTGCAGGGATTGGTCGCGGTGGTCGAGTACCTGGACGCCATCCGGGGCAAGGTCTGAATGTCCTTCGCAGCCGGCGCCCGTCTCTGGGCGGAGTATGAGGATTCGGTCGTCGCTCCCATCCGTGGGCGCCTGGTGCGACTGGTGGAGAGCCAGGGCCAGGTGGCGACTCTGCAACTGGTCGACACCCTGGAAGAGCAGGCGCTGCTCGAGGAGTTGCTGGAGACCAGCAAACCGCGCATGCCGCCGCCTGCCGAGCCGTTGCACTACCTGTTGAAGACGCCGTTCCGCTATCCGCCGTTGCGTTGGGGGTCGCGTTTTGGCCGGCGTCATGAACCCAGCCTGTTCTACGGCGCGCTCAAGCTGGAAACGTCCATGGCGGAATCGGCCTTCTACCGCTTCGTGTTGTGGGAAGGGATGGCGACACCTCCGCCCAGCGGGCGAATCCTTTCCGAGCACGCTTCTTTCGAGGCGCGCTTCCAGGTGCAGAAAGGTGTGCGCCTGCACCTGCCGCCTTTCCGTGAACACGGTGCACTGCTCGATCCTCAGGATTACAGCGTGACCCAGGGCCTGGGCAGTGCGATGCGCGAAGCGGGAGTGGAGGCTTTTGAATACCGTTCGGCACGCTGCCCGCAGGGTGGCATCAATGTCGCGCTGTTCGCCCCCTCGGCCTTCACCGAGAAGCGGCCGCGCAACCTGATGCCGTGGCTGTGCGAGACGACCGCGGAGTACGTCGCCTTCAAGCATGCCCAGGTGCCGGACAGCCCGAGGCTCTATCGCCGCGAGCAATACCTGGTGAACGGCGAGCTGCCGCATCCGGCCTGACCGTTCATCGTTTCGCCATCTACGCGTCATGCTCCGCGGTGTATGTTCCGGGATGGCCAAGCAGGGAGCGCCAGACCATGGATATACGGATAGCCATCCATCCCAGCGATGATCGTCGCTGGCGCGTGTACCTCAATCAGTTCTTCTACGATTGCAGCAGCCGCAGCGCGGCCGAGCGCGTTTATGCTCGGGTCTGTGCTGCAGAGCAGCAGGCGATTCAGCTTCCCGAACCCCCGCGTGTGGTCCGCCCGCAGCGTTTACCGCGCCGCCAGGTGCAGATCGCATGAAACTCGCCAGGCACCAGCGTCGGGAAACGGAGCTTCCGATGCGCCCATCGCCTGGCTGAGCGAGCTGTCTTCCTGAGAAACCTTCCCATCCACTGCCCTGAAACGGGGCGGTCGGCCCCGGCGTGGCGCGCACTTGTGCACAATGCTGACGCGCCCTGTCAAGTCCCCGAAACATTGCATTTGGCCAGCCCGCGAATTTCCTTGCGTTTTTTAACTATTTGAAAAATAAAGGAAATTTCTATTGGTGAAAAAATCACCAATCTGTCACACGCCCCCAGATCACTGGGGGTGGCACCAGTTTTCGGCAAGTTCTCCACTGAGTTATCCACAGCTTCTGTGGATTGTCCCGAGCGCTTGCTCCGGAGCCCTGTTCCAGGGCCTTTACAGCGGACGAGGCGGCTCGGGAGGGCGACTGTTAGACTGGCGCGATCCATTGCCACACCCCCGGAGTCCCGCATGCCACTCGATCTTTCCGCCCTGTTGCTCGGTGCGCTTGCCGGATTGCTGCCCATGGCGGCGCTCGCCTGGCGGTTGCAGGCGCAGCGGGTGGCGGTAGAGCAGGAGGCGACTCTGCTGCGCGAGCGCCTGGCGACGGCGCAACTGGCTCAGGACGGACTATCCGCCCAGGCCGAGGCGGATCGCGAAGCCTTCCAGCGCCTGAGTGGCCGCCACGGCGAACTGTCCGCGGAAGCGGCGGCGTTGCGACGCGAAGTCGAGCTGAGCAGGGAGGAGCGTACGCGCCTGGGCAACGCCGAACAGGATTGGCAGGCTGAGCGGGCCGACAAGGAGGCAGAGCTGCGCCGGCTCTCCGCCGAGCACGCTGCGCTGTCCGCCGAGCTGCGCGAGCAGCAGGAAAATCACCAGCAACGCCTGGGCGATCTGCAGGCCGCGAAGGATGATCTGCGTGCGCAGTTCGCCGAGCTGGCCGGGAAGATCTTCGATGAACGCGAACAGCGCTTTGCAGAGTCCAGCCAGCAGCGCCTCGGGCAGTTGCTCGACCCGCTGAAGGAGCGCATCCAGTCGTTCGAGAAGCGCGTGGAGGAGAGCTACCAGGCCGAGGCCCGCGAGCGCTTCTCGCTGACCAGGGAGCTGGAACGCCTGCAGCAGCTGAACCTGCGCCTGGGCGAGGAAGCCACCAACCTGACCCGTGCACTGAAGGGCCAGAAGACCCAGGGCAACTGGGGGGAGCTGGTGCTGGAGCGTGTGCTGGAACACGCCGGCCTGGAGAAGGGCCGCGAGTACGAGACCCAGGTCAGCCTGCGCGCACCGGATGGCGAGCGCTTCCAGCCGGACGTGCTGATCCGCCTGCCCGGCGACAAGCAGGTGGTGGTGGATGCCAAGGTCAGCCTGACTGCCTACCAGCAGTTCATCGCCGCCGAGGACGAGGTGATCCGCCAGCAGGCGCTCAAGGCGCACGTGCTGTCGCTGCGCAACCATGTGAAGGGTCTTTCGGGCAAGGATTACCGCCGCCTCGAAGGCCTGCACAGCCTCGACTTCGTGCTGCTGTTCATGCCGATCGAAGCGGCCTTCTCGGCAGCGTTGCAGGCCGAGCCGAACCTATTCCAGGAGGCCTTCGAGCGCAATATCGTGATCGTCAGCCCGACCACCTTGCTGGCGACCTTGCGGGTGATCGACAGCCTTTGGCGCCAGGAGCGGCAGAACCAGAACGCCCGGGAAATCGCCGAGCGCGCCGGGGCGCTGTACGACAAGTTCGTGCTTTTCGTGCAGGACCTGGACGAGATGGGCACTCGCCTGCAGCAGCTGGACAAGACTTATGCGGCGGCGCGCAACAAGCTCTGCGAAGGACGCGGCAACCTGATCAGCCGGGCCGAACAGGTAAAGCTGCTCGGCGCGCGGGCGAGCAAGAACCTGCCGACGGACTGGCTGGAGCGGGCGTTGAGCGACGATGCGCCGGTGGTGGAAGAGGGCGAATAGGCCGGAATGACCTTGTAGGAGCGAGCTTGCTCGCGAACCGGCATTTCCCCGAAACGTCAATGCCACCGGCGGGCTCTGTTCGCGAGCAAGAACTAGGCGTCCCCCTCGCTCCTACGAAGAGCAATCCTTCAGAACAACGAGTAGGGCTTGCCCGCTGTCCCATCGGCAAAGCGCCGCAGCCGGAAGGCGTGCAGATCCATTCCCGGGTCACCCTTCAGAATCCACTGGCTAATCAGTTGGCCAACGATGGGCCCCATGGCGAAACCGTGGCCGCAGAAACCGGTGGCGATCAGCAGGCCCGGCACTTCGGGCGGCGCGTCGAGCACCGGGATGCCGTCGGGCAGTACGTCGATCAGTCCCGCCCAGCTCTCCACCACCTTCACGTCGCGTAGGGCCGGGAAAGCCTTGGCCAGATTCTTCTGTGCGGCGAACACGCGGGACGTATTCACCTTCACCTGGGGATCGCGCTCGCCCAGTACCGGGCCGTTCACGCTTCTTTCCGAGCCGGGCAGGCGCTGGCGCAGATCGTGGAACAGCGCGCCATTGAGCTTGAAGGAGAAGCCCGCGCGGTGCTCCGGCAGATGTGGCAGGTAATGTTTGGCACCGCGCAGGTAGTCGAGGTTGAGGTCGATATCGGCCTGGGTCTCGTCGGCGAGGTTGATGCTGCCGTCGGCGCGTTGGCGGAAGCCGATGTTGTGGCCGATGAAGCTCTGCGCGCCGACGTCCGGACCGGGGCTGGTGCGCGAAACGGTACAGCGCACGGCCTGCTGCGGCAGTTCCAGGCCCAGGCTCTGCACCAGGCGCCAGCTGCTGGCGCCTGCCGAAATCAGCAGATGCCTGGTCTTCACGTACCCACGCTCGGTCTGCACGCCGCAGAGGGCACCGGCAGCGCGATCGATGCCGGTGACGCCGCAGCCTTCGACGAACAGCGCGCCGCGCTCGATGGCACGTAGCGCATAGCCGGGCGCGACCCGGCGTGGCTCGGCCTGGCCGTCGTTGGCGGTATACAGGGCGCCGAGCGCCGGGTCGGCCAGCGACGGCATCAGTTGGGCGACTTCGCCCCGGCCGAGCAGCCGGGTATCGAGGCCGAAGTTGGCGGCGACCTTCAGCCAGTCTTCGTATTTCTGCCGTTGCTCCGGCGTTTCGGCGAGGTACAGGCAGCCGCCCTGGCGCCATTCCAGTGGCAGTTGCAGTTCTGCTTCGAGGCGTTCCCACAGCGGGATGGCGGCCATCATCAGCGGCACTTCCGCCGGATCGCGGGCCTGCTGGCGGACGAAGCCCCAGGCGCGGGTGGACTGCTGGCTGGCGAGGCCGGCCTTGTCCAGCACCAGCACGCTCAGGCCAAGGCCGGCGAGGTGCCAGGCGGTGGCGCAGCCCATGATGCCGCTGCCGGCTATGACGACGTCCACCTGCTCCGGCAGGCGCTCCACGCGGGAGGATAGGGCGGGGTGAAGCGGGTAGGTTCCCATCGGCATACGGCGACATCCCTGAGGCGAGTAACGGATGCCGCAGTATGCGGTCGGCGCGCGCCGCGCATCCAC
>NZ_JBGLYK010000110.1:0-18574 GCF_047304025.1 Pseudomonas sp. Pseusp97
AGCTTGCTCGCGAACCGCCCAATGCCGGCATGGCCGGTTGATCTGGTTCGCGAGCAAGCTCGCTCCTACGAAAAGAACCGTCGTCACTTCAGCTGACTGGAACTCTTGCCCAGCAACCGTCGCGCCACGATCAGCAGCTGGATCTGCTGGGTGCCTTCGAAGATGTCGAGGATCTTCGAATCCCGCGCCCATTTCTCCAGCAACTCCTCTTCCCCATAACCCAGCGCGCCGGCCAGCTCGACGCATTTCAGCGTCACCTCGTTGGCCACCCGCCCGGCCTTGGCCTTGGCGATGGAAGCCTCCTTGGAGTTGGGCTGGCGGTTGTCAGCCATCCAGGCAGCCTTCAGGGTCAGCAGGCGTGCCGCTTCCCATTCGGCTTCCAGGCGATACAGCGTGGCTTCGGCATGACTGGCGCCGAGCAGCGGCTGGCGATAATCGAAGCGGCAACCGGCTTTCTTCAGCAGCTCGCGGGTGCGATCCAGCGAAGCCTTGGCCACGCCGATGGCCATGGCAGCCACCAGCGGACGGGTGTTGTCGAAGGTTTCCATCACCCCGGCGAAACCTTTCTGCACGTCGATCTCGACATTGCCCAGCAGGTTGGCGGCCGGCACGCGGCAGTCGCTGAAGCTGATGGACGCGGTGTCCGAGGCCTTGATGCCGAGCTTCTTTTCCAGGCGGGTGACTGTCATGCCCGGCGTGCCCTTCTCAACCACGAACGACTTGATCGCCGCGCGCCCCAGGTTCTTGTCCAGGGTTGCCCAGACCACAACCGCGTCGGCGCGGGCGCCGGAGGTGACGAATATCTTCTCGCCATTGAGCAGGTAATGATCACCATCGCGAGAAGCAGTGGTGCGGATCGCCGCCGAGTCCGAGCCGCAACCCGGCTCGGTGATGGCCATGGCCGCCCAGGTACCGGAGAAGCGCTTGAGCTGCTCCTCGTTGGCCACCGCGGCGATGGCGGCGTTGCCCAGGCCCTGGCGCGGCATCGCCAGCAGCAGGCCGGTGTCGCCCCAGCACATCTCCATTACGCCCAGGCAGGCGGAGAGGTTGCCGCCGTTCTTCACCCCCTCCTCCGCGCCAGCCTTGCGCTTGCTGGCCGAGGTCGCGCCCACGGCGTCGGGCGACCCGGCGTTCATGCCGTCCAGCAGCGCGGCCAGCAGGTCCAGCTCCTTGGGGTAGGCGTGCTCGGCCTTGTCGTACTTGCGCGATATGGGTCGCAGGTAGTTCTCCGCCACCTGGCGGGCCTGGTTCTGCAAGGTGCGGAATTTCTTTGGCGTCTCGAGGTACATGCAAGGCTCCTTACAGGTGCAGGCCGCCAGCCATCAGGCTGACGGCGCGCAGGTCGCGGTACCAGCGCTCGGCCGGGTGTTCCTGGGTGAAACCGTGGCCGCCGAGCAGTTGCACCGCGTCGGTGCCTATCTTCATCGCCTTCTCGGCGCAGAGCAGCTTCGCCAGATAAGCCTCGCGGTGGAACGCCTGGCCACGCTCGGCCAGCGCGCAGGCGCGCCAGACCATCAGGCGCATGGCGTCCAGCTCGATGGCGATGTCGGCGACCATGAAGGCGACGCCCTGGCGATGACTGATCGGCTCGCCGAAGGCCTCGCGCTCGTTGCAGTAGGTGATCACGTAGTCCAGCGCGGCCTGCCCGGTGCCGACGGCCAGCGCACACCAGGCCAGCGCGGTGTAGTCGAGGAAGGCCTGGTAGTCGAAGCGCTCCGCCGCCAGCCGCTGTTCGGCCGGAACCTTCACGCCCTTGAAGCGAACCCGCGCGGTGCCGGTGGCCTTCAGGCCCATGGCCGGTTCGGCGCGCACTTCGACGCCCTTGGCGCGGGTATCGATGAGGAACAGCGCCGGGCCGTCGCCGGCATCCGCCGCGACGATCAGCTTCTGCGCATCCACGCCGCGCACCACCAGGCATTTTTCGCCAGACAGCGTGTAGCTCGAACCACGCTTGCGCGCCTTGGTGGACAGGCGCAGTGGATCGGCCAGCAGCTGCGGCTCGTTCACTGCGATGGCAATCAGCGGCGCAGCGTCGTCACCGACAAAGGCCGGCAGCCAGCGCGCCTGTTGTTGCGGGGAGGCCCAGCGGCGAATGCAGTTGGCCGCCGACAACGGCACCAGCAGCGCAACGGCCAGGCTCAGGTCGCCACGGGCGAGGGATTCGGCGATCAGCGCGTTGGTCACCACGGTGCGCTCGCCGGCCATGCCGCCGTGCACTTCGCTGACGCCGTAGTGGGTCAGGCCCAGTTCCTGCGCCTGGGCCAGCAGCTCAAGGCTCAGGCTGGCCTTGGCATCAGCGTCGTGGGCGGCCGGACGCAGCACTTCGGCGGCGAAGCCTTCGAGCATCTCCACCAGCATCTGCTGCTCGTCGGACAGGGACAGGTCGAACAGCCCGTCCGGGTCTGCCTTGCGTGGGGTCTTGGGCTGTTTGGCGGCGCGCTCGCTGGCCAGCCGGAAGCCGGTGCGGCTGCCGCTATAGAGGAGTCGTTCGAAGGGCTTGCGCAGCTTGAGTCGATCCGGCCAGTCGGCCTGGGCGACACGGTTCAGCACGGCCAGGGCGCGGCCCTGCACGTCGGTGGTCATGGCATCTCGCTCCGCGGAGGGTGGATGCCCCGATCATGCGCCGGGAATTGGCGGAGGGACCATGACCGCTTTGCCGCCCTGTGCTGGCAATGCGGTCAGTGGGGAGACTTGTAGGAGCGAGCTTGCTCGCGAACGGTGTTCCGCCTGGCACTGTCGTGTCATGCGGTTCGCGAGCAAGCTCGCTCCTACAACAAGCCCTATGATCAGCCCTGGTGGCGAATCTTCTCGACAATGGCAGTGGTGGAGCTGTTTTCCACCAGGCCCAGCACGCGGACTTCGCCGCCGTAGGCCTTGACGATATCGGCGCCGACCACCTGCTCGACGCCGTAGTCGCCACCCTTCACCAGCACGTCCGGGCGGACTTCGGTAAGCAGCCGCTCGGGGGTGTCCTCGGCGAAGCTGACAACCCAGTCCACTGCGCCGAGGCCAGCGAGCACAGCCATGCGGCGGTCGACGCTGTTGATCGGGCGGCCGGGGCCTTTCAGGCGGGTTACCGAGGCGTCGTCGTTGGTCGCGACGATCAGGCGGTCGCCCTGGGCGCGCGCCTGTTCGAGGTAGGTCACGTGGCCGGCGTGGAGGATGTCGAAGCAGCCGTTGGTGAAGACGATCTTCTCGCCGTGCGCGCGGGCGTCCTCGATGGCCAGCAGCAGTTGCTCGAGGCTCAGTACGCCACGCTCGGAGCCCTGCTCGCGCTGTACGGCGCGGCGCAGTTCCGGGGCGCTGATGGCAGCGGTACCCAGCTTGCCGACCACTATGCCGGCAGCGAGATTGGCCAGGGCCACGGCCTGCGGCAGGTCCTCGCCGGCAGCGATGGCGCCGGCCAGGGTGGAAATCACGGTGTCGCCGGCGCCGGTGACGTCGAACACTTCGCGGGCACGGGCCGGCAGGTGCAGGGCGTTGTGGCCGGGACGCAGCAAGGTCATGCCGTGTTCGCCACGGGTGACCAGCAGCGCGCCGAGTTCCAGCTCGGTCATCAGTTGCTGGCCCTTGGCGACCAGATCGGCCTCATCAGTGCAGCGACCGACGATGGCTTCGAATTCGGAGAGGTTCGGGGTGATCAGGCTGGCGCCGCGGTAGATGGCGAAGTCCTTGCCCTTGGGATCGGCCAGCACCGGGATGCCGCGCTGGCGGGCAGCCTGGATCAGTTGCTGGTGGTTCTTCAGTGCGCCCTTGCCGTAGTCGGAGAGCACCAGAACGCGGACCTGGTCGAGCAGCGCCTCGACGTCGGCGGACAGCGCCACGGCGTCGGTGCGGAAGGCTTCCTCGAAGTCCACGCGCAGCAGTTGCTGGTGGCGGCTCATGACCCGCAGCTTGACGATGGTCGGCTGGCCAGCGATGCGCTGGAAGCGGGTGGTCACGCCCACCGCCTGCAGGCTGTCGCTCAGGCTGTCGGCAGCTTCGTCGACGCCGGTGACGCCGACCAGGAAGGCCGGGGCGCCGAGGGCGGCGAGGTTCAGCGCGACGTTGGCGGCGCCACCGGGACGATCCTCATGCTGCTCGACCCGCACCACGGGCACCGGCGCCTCGGGCGAGATGCGCGAGGTCGCGCCGTGCCAGTAGCGGTCGAGCATCACGTCGCCTACCACCAGCACGGGGGCCTGATCGAATCGGGGCATGGTCAATTTCATGGGAACTCCGCAGGTCGAAATCGCCGCGGATAATACCATAGCCGCCCAGTGCGACTTGCGCCGAACACCGGGCGGTCGCGGCGATGGTTACGGGACTTTGCGTACCCAGAACAGCTCGTGGCGGCGCACCGCCTTGCGGAAGAACTCGTCGTCGCCGGTGACCGGCCACTGGCGCCCGGCGAGCACGCGCTGGATCAGCCGGCGCAGGCGCTTCTTGCCGCTGAGCGGGGTCTGCAGGTCATGCTGCAGGGCCAGGGCCTGGGCCTTGTCGATGCGGGTCGCGGCATCCAGCACCGGGCTCCACAGCGGGTCGGCCGGTAATGCCTCGATACAAGGCGGCAGGGCGATGCCGCCGTCGGCCGGGCCCATGGGCCAGCGGTCGTTGTCGTGCAGGTGGTTGGCGTAAAGCAGCAGGGTCTGCGGCTTCCAGCTGCTGCGCGAGATCGCCTCCAGCGTCGCCCGGGTGGCTTGCACGTGGTCAGCATGGGGGTCCAGTTCCGGGTGCGCGGTGAGGATCACTTCCGGGCGGATGCGTTCGATTAGCGCGGTGAGGTCGGCCACCAGGTTCAGCCAGGTCGGTGCGCCGTCGCTGTCGGCTGGCAGCGCGAACGGATTGAAGCCGCGCACGCTGCGAATATCGACCTCGCCGGATTCCTTCGAGCCGAACGCCTGGCTCGGCTCGGCGGCCATGGCCGGCAGTTGCAGGCAGTAGTAGCCCAGCTGCACGCAGCGCTCGGCCGGCACCCCACCCCAGAGCGGCGCGGCAATGCTGTCCCAGGTGCGCAGGCGGCCCTTCAGCCGGGCGGCGGCAGCCTTGTCCAGCCCCAGGCGCTGGTAGTGCTCGGCCTCGATCTCGCCTTGGGTCAGGGTGACGATCCAGGCCTCCGGGCAGCGGCTGTACTGACCGAAGGCGGCCAGCTCGGCGTCGTCCGCGTGGGGCGCGATGATCAGCAGGCGCTGCTGGGCATAGTCGGGGTTGTGGAAGGCGTGCAGCACGCCCTGCTGCGCCAGCCGGCAATGACGGCTGCGCAGGCGCAGATGGCCGGAGCGCAGCGCTTCACCCTGGCCGGACAGGTTGATGTAGCGCCTGCCGTTGACGCCACGCTCGAAGTCCTGGCGATCGGACTCGACGCCTTCGATCAGCACCTGCGGGTCCAGCCAGCGGCCGAGCAGCGAGGCCCTGACCTCGATCTCCAGCACCAGCGTCTCCTCGTTCTCCGGCAGCGCGCCGGTGGCGACATGCAGGCCGTGCGGGCCGAGCGACACCGGCAGGGCGATGGAGCCCTCGGGGAAGTCGTAGCGGTAGTCGTCGCGCGGCGAATAGAAGAGGTGGTCGGCGAACCAGGCTTCATGGGCGACCCAGCCGAGCAGCACGGCCAGCGGCACGCTCCACCAGGGCGCGAAGATACCCAGCAGGATCAGCGCCAGCAGGGCGACGAGCAGGACCGCGCGCTTCTTGCGGCGGTGCTGTTTGAGCAGGTGCTGTTTACGGCCGGACACGGTGGTTTTTCTCCGTTGATACCGAGCGCGGACGGAGTCCGCTCCTGCGCACAGGCCAAGGCACCGTGCATGAACTGTAGGAGCGAGCTTGCTCGCGAACAGTGTTCCGCATGGCACGGACGTGTCATGCGGTTCGCGAGCAAGCTCGCTCCTACGAAGAGCCTGACTTCAGACCTGGAACACCGGCACGCGGTGACACCAGCGGTCCTTGTATTCACGGTCGGCGCGGCCGAAGGAGTAGCGCAGCGGCTTGCCCAGCGCCTCGGCTTCCGCCCAGGCTTCCTGGGTATTGACGAAGCTGAGCACGCTGCCGGGGCTGAACTCGCGGTTTTCCGGCGCCACGCCGCCGTTGATGTATTCGACGCTGACCCACTTCGGCGCTTCGACCCGATAGAGAATCTGGATCGCCACCGGCTTGCCGTCCAGGCGTACCAGCGAACCGCGCATGAATTCGCGCATCAGGCCGAAGACTTCGGCCAGCCGCGCCTTGCCCGGCACTTCGAACTCCCAGCGGCGCTGGAACAGGTCGGCATAGATGCTCGCCTGTTCCTCGGGGCTCAGCTCGCTCATGGGCTGCAGCACGCCGCCCGCCTCTTCCAGCAGGCGCTGTTCGCGGCGCTGGTTGTAGCGGAACTTCTTCGAGAAGTCGGCCGGCGCGCGGTTCATCGCCAGTTGCTCGGGCTGCTCGCGGGCGTCGCTGACCTGCTCGCGATTGAGCTCGGAGAGGTAACGCACCCGATGGCGCAGCTCGATGCGCGCACCTTCGGCGATGGGCAGGATGATTTCGGCATTGCCCAGGTCGAACAGCGCCTTCTTGCCCTCGCGCTTGAGCACGTCCTTGGACAGCGCCAGGTTGTGCCCCCAGGTCGGCACGGCGGCGCGCAGTTCATCGCCTTCGAACCAGCCCAGGTAGCGCACCGGAATACCGGCCAGGTGTGCCAGCCGCGCGACCACGTCGGGGTGGGTGGCGACGCTGCCGCCGAAGCGCTGCCAGGCGGCGGCATAGTCCGCCTCCGCGATGGGCGTCCAGCCGCGCTCGCGGAAGATTCGCAGACGGTTCAGCATGTGCGCGGCTGCGTCATACCGGCTGCTCGACCGGGGCTTCTTCGGCGCCGTCCACCGGATCGTCAGCGAACTGGCGGGCATGCAGGCGGGCGTAGTAACCGTTCTGGGCGATCAGTTCGTCGTGGGAACCCCGTTCGACGATGTGGCCCTGGTCCATCACCAGGATCAGGTCCGCCGCCTCGATGGTGCTCAGGCGGTGGGCGATGACCAGGGTGGTGCGGCCTTCCATGACCTTTTCCAGCGCGGCCTGGATGTGCCGCTCGGACTCGGTGTCCAGCGCCGAGGTGGCCTCGTCGAGGATCAGCACCGGCGCATCCTTGAGCAGCGCGCGGGCAATCGCCAGGCGCTGGCGCTGGCCGCCGGAGAGCATCACGCCGTTCTCGCCGACTTCGGTGTCGAACCCTTCGGGCAGGCGGTCGATGAACTCGCGGGCGAAGGCATCGTCAGCCGCCTTCTCCACTGCTTCGCGCGGCTTGCTGGCCAGGTCGCCATACGCGATGTTGTTCAGCACGCTGTCGTTGAACAGGTTGACCTGCTGGGTGACCAGCGCGATGTGCTTGCGCAGGTTGCGCAGCTTGTAGTCCTCGACGTCCAGGCCATCGAGCAGGATCTGACCGTCGCTGTGCGCATAGAAGCGCGGGATCAGGTTGGCCAGCGTCGACTTGCCGCTGCCCGAGCGGCCGACCAGGGCGACCATCTGGCCGGGCTCGACGGTGAAGTTCAGGTCGTTGAGGACCTGCTTCTGGGTACCCGGATAGGTGAAGCTGAGGTTGCGCACTTCCAGGCGACCGCTGACGCGCTCGCGCTCGGCGGTGCCGTTGTCCACTTCCTGCTCCTGGTCGAGCTGGTCGAAGATACTCTCCGCGCCGGCCACGCCCTTCTGGATGGTCGAGCTGACTTCCGAGAGCTGGCGAATCGGCTTGGGCAGCAGGCCCGCCATGGAAATGTAGGCGACCAGCTCGCCGGCGGTGGCATCGCCACGCAGCAGCAGCACCAGGTAGAGCAGCACGGCCATGGCGCTGTAGATCACCAGCTGCAGCATCGGCGTGTAGACCGCCGAGGTCTTGTTCATGCGCAGGTTCTTCTTGGTGTTGTCGTTGCTCACCTTGAGGAAGCGCTTGCTCTCGTAGGGTTCGCCACCGAAGCTGCGGACCACCCGGTAACCGTGGATGGTCTCGGAGGCGACGTGCGTGACGTCGCCCATGGCCACCTGGATCTTCTTGCTCTGCTTGCGGAACTTGCGGCTGGCGCTGGTCACCATCACGGCGATGACCGGCAGGATCGCCAGCATCACCAGGGTCAGCTTCCAGTTCATGTACAGCAGCGAGGCGAACAGGAAGACCACGGTCATGCCTTCGCGGATCACCACCTTGATGGCGTCGGTCGCAGCGCCGGTGACCATGGTCACGTTGAAGGTAATGCGTGAAATCAGATGGCCGGAGTTGTGCCGGTCGAAATAGCGGTTGGGAAGGGTCAACAGGTTGTTGAACAGCTCCACGCGCAGGTCATGGACCAGCCCGAGGGAAACCTTGGCCAGGAAATAGTTGCCCAGGAACGAGCCGACGCCTTGCCAGACGGCAATCAGCACCACCAGCAGCGGCACGGCGTAGAGCAGTTCCAGGTCCCGCAGCCAGGCCCATGGGGCGTCGGGGAACAGCGCGGCGTCCGGATTGGTCAGGCCGTCGACGAAGTACTTGAGGATGCCGGCTAGCATCGGCTGGGTGGCAGCGAAGATCAGGAAGCCAACGATGCTCAGTGCGAACAGGCCCATGTAGGGGCGCACGTAGGAGAGCAGGCGGAAGTAGATCTTGATGCTGGACACCGGCTGGGCGCTCCGGGGAGAATCACTCATGAAGTGCAAGCTGCCTTGTCGTAAGAAGACTGCGGATAATACCACCGCCGTCCCACTCCATGTTGCCCCCAGGTCTGACAGTCTGTCCCGATGAACGCCCTCGACGATTCCTCCTATCTTTCACTCGTCGACGGCGCCGAAGTCATCGAACGCGACCCCCACGGCGACAAGGTGCTGCACCTGCGCGACGGCAGCTTCCTCAAGCTGTTCCGGCGCAAGCGGCTGATTTCAACAGCCCTGCTCTCGCCGCCGGACAAGCGCTTCCAGAACAACTGCCTGGCGCTCTCCGCCAAGGGCATTCCCTGCCCCAGGCCCCTGCGCACCTACAGCTTCCCGGACATCGAGCGCACGGCCGTGCGCTACGAGCCACTGCCGGGGCACACCCTGCGCAGCTACATCCCGACCCAGGAGCCCGAGCGCCAGCTGCAGATGCTGCGCGAGCTGGCGGCGTTCATCGCGCGCCTGCACGACCTGGGCATCTACTTCCGCTCGCTGCACCTGGGCAACGTGATCCTGACGCCTTCCGGCGAGTACGGACTGATCGACCTGTCCGACCTGAGGACCCGTTCGGCGCCCTTGTCCCGTGCCCTGCGAAAACGTAATTTCAAGCACTTGCTGCGCTACAAGAAGGATCTCGGCCTGATCCGCAAGCTGGGTCTGGCGGCCTTCTTCGACTTCTATAACAAGAACACCAGTACGACCCTGGACAGCCGCGAGCTCATCGCCGAATACCAAGGCGCCGGGGCGTAACCAGACAACGGGAGCGAGCCTCCACCCAGATCAGGGAATGTCCGAAAATGAGCGAAACGATGAAGATCTTCGTCGGATGCGATCCGAACGACTGCGATCTAGAACAGATGATGGTGCTCGAGTACAGCCTGCGGAAGCACGCCAGCCAGCCGGTCGACATTCACTGGATGCAGCTGTCCCGCGACCCGCAGAGCTTCTGGTACTCCAGGCCCGAGCAGGCCGAGGGCTGGCGCAGCGACGACTGGACCACGCCGTTCTCCGGCTTCCGCTGGGCCATTCCGGCGTTCTGCAACTTCGAGGGCCGGGCGATCTACATGGACGCCGACGTGGTGATCCTCAGTGACATCGCCGAGCTGTGGAACACGCCTTTCGAGCCGGGCAAGATCGTCATGGCCAAGGGCGGCGAGGAATCCTGGCGTTTCTGCGTGTCGATGTGGGACTGCGCCGCTGCCAGGGCACACCTGCCGCCGCTGGAAGAGATCCGCAGCGATCGCAAGGCGCACCACAAGCTGCGCGACTACTTCCGTGATCACACCCAGCTGATCCAGGCGTTCGACACCCAGTTCAACAACATCGACGGCGAAGGTCATCCGATCGACGCGATCAAGATCCTGCACTATTCGGACATCGGCACCCAGCTGTCGCACAAGCACTCGTTCAAGCGACTGGAAAGCCAGGGCGAGAAGCACTGGTTCGACGGCGCGGTCTTCGATCACCCGCGCAAGGACCTGATCGAGCTGTTCGACCGCTACCTCGCCGAAGCCCTTGCCGCCGGCTACTCACTGGACAGCTACAAGGTGAAGCAACGCTTCGGCGCCATCACCAAGGCTTCGCAGAAGAACTACAAGGGCAATGACGTGACCCGCGGCAAGAAGAGCGGCGGGCTGCTCAGCCGCCTGTTCGGCCGCTGATCCCACCAGCCATCACGCCGCCCGGCGTGATGGCTGTCTTCCTCAAGGGCGCTGTTCGACCCGATGCTGGGTCGCTACCGCCAGGCAACCTGCCATCGGCAACCAGAACCACATCCACACCAGGTTCGGCGCCGCGACAAAGAAGTGCAGCTCGACGGTCATCACCACCGCGGCCGACACCATCACCGAGAACCACAGCCTGGAAAACTCCGAACGGGCTTTCCACGCGCCCCAGATGCAGGCAGCCATGGCCAGCAGCATCGTGACCAGGCCGACCAGGCCGAACTGGTAGAGCACTTCCAGGTAGAGACTGTGCGGGTTGCGCACCACCTGCCCGGTGGACAGAACGACCTTGCCCAGCTCGGTGTGCGAGCCGTGACCGAACCACCAGGCCTCGCCGATGCGCTCGAACACTACGCGCCAGATCTCGTCGCGGTGCGTCAGCCCGCGAGAGCCGAACTCGTACATGACCTGCTCGAACGCGAAGACCAGCACCGCGAGGCCGGCGAGCACCGACAGCCCCACGGCGAAGACTCGCTGGCGCCCCTGGGTCATGCACAGCACCAGCACGCCGGCGCCCATCAGGCCGGCAACCCAGGCGGAACGGGCAAATGTGAAATACAGGTAGGTGAACAGCACCAGGCTGCAGGCCAGCCACACCGTGCGCATCGTCCAGTTGCGCGCGCGCATCAGCAACCAGACCGCAACGATGAAGCAGAAGGCATAGTGCATGCCCGCCTCGATGGTGATGCCGAAGTCGGCGATGCCGGGCACCCCGGAGTCCTTGATGTTCATCATCCGGTAGCCGAGCTCGAACTGGCCCTGCAGTGCCTTGTTGGCCAGGGAGAAACCGGCGAAGCCGGCGCCGGCCAGTGCGTCCAGGCCCAGCACGAAGAGCCATGCCCGACTCTCCCGTCCGCCCATGATCATCACTGCCCAGGTGAAGAACAGGATCACCAGCAGCTGTTTCACCGAGCTGGGCGAATCGGTCAGGATCGAGTTGAGCAGCAGCCCGATCCAGAACACCATGTAGAGCAGGAATGGCAGCGTCGTCAGGCGTGCGCGCTCGCGGAACAGTTGCAGCGAGAGGAAGATCACCGCCAGGAACGAACCCAGGCGGATGCTTTTCAGCCAGTCGCCGTTCTCGGTGGGCCACCAGAAGCGCCCTACCACCAGCATGCTCAGGGTAATGACGGCGAAGGCCAGCCCCACCAGTTTCAACCAATCCGACCTTCTTTCGAGTTGCATAACACCACGCTGGCAAGTCAGTGATCGACGGCGCATCGCCGTCGGGAATCAGAGTTTGATGACGGTAACGCCGGAGGTACGGGTCCACTCCCGCTCGAAGTCCCAGGCGTGGCCATCCCAGAAGGAACCACCCTCGTCGGAGAATCCGACCAGGACGATTTCGTAATCCGCCTGCTTGAGACGCTTCACATAGTCGAAGAACGCCACGGCATAGAAGCCGGTGGACGGACCGCCGCGGGTCGGCAGGCGCTCGTACGGGTAGCCCTCCAGCGCCGGGAACGGCTGGCGCAGGGGCAGGAACGACGCGGCGCGATGCGAGGGCGGCAACGCCTCCACCTCTCCACCCAGCAGGAGACTGTGGAAACGTGAATTGAACCAGGGGAACAGGCGCAGCCAGCCCTTGTAGGGGAAACCGAAATAGCCGCTCTTGCGGTAGTTGTGGCGGTGGATGAACAGGTTGTGCCACTGGCGGCGCAGCAACGTGCGGTTGCGGCACTTATTGAAACTCACCACCAGATCATCCGGGCAGAGCGCCAGTGCATCGATGTGCTCGCGGGTGATCGCCGGATTGTTCGCCAGCAGGACTACCCGGCGCGACGCGACGATGCGCGCCAGCAGTTCCGGCGAAACCCGCTCCAGGGATTGTTGTGCGGCAGCCAGCATCGAGTGTCAGTCCTTCAACAGGGTGGCGATATCGTCCGCCGTATAGAGCCTTGCAATCACCTGGTCGTTGCCGCCCTGCTTGAGGTTCGAACTGTACAGGGCAATATCCTGGGTTCCCGGCACGCTGAGGAAATGCTCGTCGCTGTCGGAAATCTGCCGCACCCGCGTTCCCGAACGCAGGGCATGCCAGTGCAGCCAGATGTCATCGGCCTTCGGCGTCACCTCGACGAAGGCCTCGCCTTCGTCCTTGAGCACCTGCTGCAGCGCAGCCGGGTAGAGTACGCCGGAAACGCCGATGGCGAAGTTGCGCACGCTGGGCGTCTTGTCCAGCTGGGTGGCCCAGCCGTGATAGGGCTGGATCACGCCATTCTCGATGCCGATCCGCTTGGCCATGTAGCAGACCACCTGGTCAGGGGTCTGTTCATGGGCCGCCTGCAGGCCGGCGAGCCAGCTGCCGGGATAGAGCACGTCATCGTCCGCGGTCACCAGCGGCGCGCCGATTCTCTCATCCTGAACGTAGGGAAAATACTTCTTGTGCGGCCCGTAATTATTGCAGCGCTTTACTTCCAGGCCGCGCGCCTGCAGGCGCCGCAGCGGCGCAGGCAGGTCGGCGAGGGTCTTTTCCTCATCGACCCAGAGGATCAGCCGCGAAGGCAGCAGGTCGCCCGCGGCGATGGATTCCAGCGTGATGTGCACCTTGCGCAGCCGCGTCGAATAGCTGGTCAGCGAAACGACCGGGCCACCCTCGGCGACCACCCGCCGCGAGCCGAAGCGGTTGGCCAGTGCGTAGCGCAGCAACAGCCACTTGCGCTGCAGGCGGGTGCGGTACTTGCGAACCTTGCGGGCGAGCTTCGAGCCCTGGGAGCCGCGCCCCATCAGGCGCTGCGCTCCAGGGAGTCGCCACGGCCCACCGCGTAGTACATCAGGCCGGCTGCGCGAACCTCGTCGGGGTTATACAGGTTGCGGCCGTCGATGATCACCGGACGGCGCAGGGTAGCGGCCAGCCAGGCGAAGTCCACCGCGCGGAACTCCTTCCATTCGGTGCAGATCACCAGCACGTCCGCGCCTTCGAGGACCGCCTCGCGGCTGCCGACCAGCTCCAGGTCGGCGCGCTCGCCGTAGACGCGGCCGATCTCGTGGGAGGCCACCGGGTCGTAGGCGCGTACGCGGGCACCGCGCTCCCACAGCGCTTCCATCAGCACACGACTGGGAGCCTCGCGGATGTCATCGGTATTGGGCTTGAAGGCCAGGCCCCAGATACCCACGGTGAGCCCGGACAGCTCTCCGTCGAAGGCCTGCAGCAGCTTGCGCAGCAGCACATGCTTCTGCCGGTCGTTGACCCGCTCGACCGCACGCAGCAGTTCGGCGTCGTAGCCGATTTCACCGGCGGTACGTTCCAGCGCCTGCACGTCCTTCGGGAAGCAGGAGCCGCCATAGCCGCAGCCGGGATAGATGAAGTGATAGCCGATGCGCGGATCGGAACCGATCCCCAGGCGCACCTGTTCCACGTCGGCGCCCACCCGCTCGGCGATATTGGCGATCTCGTTCATGAAGCTGATCTTGGTCGCGAGCATCGCGTTGGCCGCGTACTTGGTCAGCTCGGAAGCGCGCACGCCCATGAAGAACAGCTTGTCATGGTTGCGGTTGTAGGGCGCGTAGCATTCGCGCATCAGGCTGCGCACCTCTTCCGAATCGGTGCCGACCACGATGCGCGGGCCGCGAGTGAAGTCCTCGATGGCGGCGCCTTCCTTGAGGAATTCGGGGTTCGAGCAGACATCGAAGCGGAAGTCGGCGCCACGCTTGCGCTGCTCGTCGAGCACCGCTGCCTGCACCTTGTCGGCGGTGCCGACCGGCACGGTGGACTTGTTCACCACCACCTTGTAGCCATCGATGTGCTGGCCGATGGTGCGCGCCACGTTGAGCACGTAGGTCAGGTCGGCGGAGCCGTTCTCGTCCGGCGGGGTGCCGACGGCGATGAACAGCAGCGTGCCGAAGGCGATGGCGTCGGCGGCGTCCTCGGTGAAGTGGATGCGTCCGGCGGCCAGGTTGTTGCGCACCATGACGTCCAGGCCCGGCTCGTAGATCGGGATCTCGCCCCGGCACAGCATCTGCGTGCGCTCGCTGTTGGTGTCGACGCAGATCACCTGGTGGCCGGCGTCGGCCAGGCAGGCGCCGGTCACCAGACCGACATAACCGCTTCCGAAGATCGTGATTTTCATGCTCAGACCCTGCTGTTGCGAGGCCGCCGCCCGCGCCTCAGGCGCGGGAGAACAGCGACCCGAGCCGACGGAGAAGACCCGGCCGGCTGATTCCTTGGGGATTCGGGTGGGGCAGCGCGAGGACTTTCGAGAAGGCTTCGGCGCGCTGGCTCAGGCGATGTCGCTCGAACACCAGGTCATGCCCGGCACGCGCGATGGCTTCGGCTCGCTGTGGATCGGCCAGCAGCTGGCGGTACTTCTCCATCAGCTCTTCGAGCGTGTCGTAGTGCACCACGTTCTGCATGTCGAGCAGCCCGAGCAGCGAGTCCTCGGTGGGCTGGCGCTTGGCGACCAGCACGCTGCCGCAGGCCATGGCCTCGAAATTCTTCGCCATGTACTCGTTGAAGCCGATATCCGCGCTGAGGAAGAAGCGGATGCGGTTGAGCACCGTCAGGTACTCGTCGGGATTCTCGGTACGCAGCAGTTGCAGCGGGGTCTGCTCGGCCACGCGGTCGAGCAGTTCCTTGCGCCGGCCATAGACCTTGCTCTTCACCCGGCCGACGAAGGCCAGGTCGATGTCGCGCGGCAACCCCAGGTCCTTGAGCTGGCGATCGTCGAAGGCCTTGGGCACGAAGTGGGCGTTGACGCCCTGCTTGGCGAAATAGCCGCGCACGGACTCGCTGGTGTAGATCACCGGCGCGCCCTTGAGCGAATGGAAGAAGCGCAGGAACTTGCCGTAGAACTTGCTCTCGCCCATGAACTCCTGGTACGCGTCCTCCTCGTAGTACACCAGCCCTGGCAGGGCCCGCACGCTGTCGAAGGCGTGCGCGGCGCGGCGCAGGGGGATGTCGAAGAGCACCCGCTCGTAACCGGAGGTGTCCAGGTTGGACAAGGTGCGCGGCAGGTCGCGGATTTCCTCCTTGCTCAGCTTGATCATGCGCGAACCGGGGTTCAGCGCGATCAGGCCTTCATAGAGGGTATCCAGCGAGCGGGCGCGCTCCTGGCGATTGATGATCAGGACACGCATGCTGGCGCTCCGCCTGTCACTGCACGCCGTCCTTGACCACCAGGATGTCCTGCATGATCAGGTATTGCAGGTCCGAGCCGTAGAACATGTTCAGCGCATCGGTCGGCGAGCAGACCATCGGCTCGCCACGGCGGTTGAGCGAGGTGTTGAGCGCAACGCCGTTGCCGGTGAGCTTCTCCAGCTCCTTCATCATGTCGTAGTAGCGCGGGTTGAACTCGCGCTTGAGGACCTGGGCGCGCGAGGTGCCGTCTTCGTGGACGACTTCCGGCACGCGGGTCTTCCACTCTTCGTTGACTTCGAAGGTGAAGGTCATGAACGGCGCCGGGTGGTCGATCTTGAACATCTGCGGGCCGACGGTATCGAGCATCGACGGGCAGAAGGGCCTCCAGCGCTCGCGGAACTTGATCTGCGCGTTGATGCGGTCGGCGACCCCGGCGATGCTCGGGCAGCCGATGATCGACCGGCCACCCAGGGCGCGCGGGCCGAACTCCAGGCGACCCTGGAACCAGGCCACCGGGTTGCCTTCGACCAGCACCTTGGCGATGTGCTCGGGCACGTTGTCGATCTTGCGCCACTGCGGCTTGGCCTCGTGGCGGGCGCAGGCGGCGATGACGTCTTCGTTGCTGTATTCCGGGCCGAGGTAGACGTGTTCCATCTTCTCGACCGGCACGCCACGCTCCCACGACACATAGGCCGCCGCGCCAACCGCGGTGCCGGCGTCGCTGGCCGCGGGCTGCACGTACAGCTCCTTGACCTCGGGACGAGCGATGATCTTCTGGTTGAGCTTGACGTTCAGCGCGCAGCCGCCGGCGAAGGCGATCTTGCCGGTCTCGCGGATGATGTCGCCCAGGTAGTAATCCATCATTTCCAGCGCCAGCTTCTCGAACAGGGCCTGGATGCTGGCGGCGTAGTGGATGTAGGGGTCGTCGGCGATGTCGCCTTCACGCTTCGGACCGAGCCACTCGATCAGCTTGGGCGAGAAGTAGTAGCCCTTGCCCTTTTCCTTGTAGCGACGGAAGCCGATGACGTTGGCGTAGTCGGTGTTGATGATCAGCTCACCGTTCTCGAACTTGGCGAGACGGGAGAAATCGTACTTGCTGGCGTCGCCGTAGGGCGCCATGCCCATGACCTTGAACTCGCCATCGAGCATGTCGAAGCCAAGGTACTCGGTCAGCGCGCCGTACAGGCCGCCCAGGGAGTCCGGATCGTAGAACTCCTTGATCTTGTGGATCTTGCCGTTCTCGCCGTAGCCGAAGAAGGTGGTGGCGTACTCACCCTTGCCGTCGATCCCGAGGATCGCCGTCTTCTCCTTGAAGCCCGAGCAGTGGTAGGCGCTGGAGGCGTGGGCCAGGTGGTGCTCGACCGGCTGGATCTTGACCTTCTTCAGGTCGAAGCCCAGCTGCTGCAGGCACCACTGGATGCGCTTGTAGTAGCGGTGGTAGCGGCGGTTGCCGAGCAGGATGGCGTCCAGCGCGCGGTCGGGCGCGTAGGCGTAGCGCTTGGCGTAGTGCCAGCGGGCCTTGTCGAAGATGCTGATGGGGGCGAAGGGAATGGCCACCACATCAACGTCCGACGGCTTGATCCCGGCCTGTTCCAGGCAGAACTTGGCCGACTCGTAGGGCATGCGGTTCTTCGCGTGCTTGTCGCGGACGAAGCGCTCTTCTTCGACGGCCGCGACCAGCTTGCCGTCGATGTACAGGGCGGCGGAAGGGTCATGGCTTACGGCGCCGGACAGGCCGAGGATGGTCAATGCCACAGGGTCTAGCCTCTTTCATCTGGGCGGGTGCCGGGCACCCGCGGTAAACGTTCGTCGAGCAGCCGGTGCAGTGCGCCGCCCTCTGGCCAGTTGCGCAGGAAGCGCGCACGGTCACGGGCATAGGCGCGGGCGAAGCTCGCTTCTCGCGAGTGGCGCTGCATGGCATCGAGGTCGATCAACGACCACTGCCCGCCTTCGCCCTGCTCCTGCCAGAACAGGTTGTGCCCCTTCAGGTCGCCGTGGCTGATGCGCTCGCGCACCAGCGCCGCGAACAGTCTGTCCAGGGCCACAAGATCCGATTCCGGCGGCAGGCCGCCCCCCTCCGGATGGTCCAGGTAGGGTTTGAAACGGGCGATTATATCCTGACCCGCCAGGTAATCGGTAATCAGGAAGGCCGGGCCGCGCAGCCACAGCCAGCGCCGCTCGATCACCGCCAGCGGCCTGGGCGTGGCGATGCCGAGGAAGTCCAGGCGATTGCCCTCGCGCCAGGAAGCCCAGGCGCGGCTGGGGCGCCAGAAGCGCTTGAACCAGTGCAGCAGGTTCTTGATGTTGTAGCGCTTGACCACCAGCGGCCGGCCGTCGAGCTCGACGCGGGCCACAGTCGCGGCGCCGCCGGTCTTGTAAATGTGTCCCTTGGCAATGAAGGCGTCGGGATCGGCCAGCAGCGGCTGCAGCCCTTCCTCTTCCTCGCGGCGCACCGCGCGCAGGCCGAAAGGCCCCTTGAGCACGCTGAACAGGCTGCAGTCGCGGGCGATCTTCTTCATCAGGTCGCCGACGCGCCAGCGTCGAACCCTGGCAATTTCCTTCTGCAGGGCTTCCAGCGGCAATGCGTGCTCGCCGTTGGCCAGCAGGTAGTGGATCAGCAGTTCTTCCAGATACGGATCGAGGCTCGCCGGCAGCTGGGCGAAGAACACGCCGAGGTTTTCCAGCACGTGCTTGCGCGACAGCGGTTGCCCGGGGGTTTCCGCGCGGATGCCGGCGCCATCGATCAGGTACAGCTTGCCGGCGTGGCGCAGCAGGTTGTCCAGGTGCAGGTCTTCCTGCCACAGGCCCTTCGCGTGCAGCTGGGCGATGGCGGTCAGCGCCTCGGCGATGACCGCGGTCTGGCCGTCGGACAGCAGCGGCTCGCCTTCCACGGCGCGCCAGGCATCCCAGAGGCTTTGCGCGTTATCGAGGAATTCGAAGAGCAGCCAGCCGCCCTCGCCGTCCTTCAGGCCATCGGCCAGCAACTGCGGCGTGGTCAGGCCCTGCTCGGCGAGCAGGCGCACGCCCTCGCGTTCGCGCTGGAAATGGCGCGCGGCCTTGCCGCCGACCAGTTCCTCGCAATCGGGTGGGGGGTGTCCTTTCTGGTCCTGCTCATGGCCATCGCCGGGTTCGGGGGGGGCGGCGCGGT
>NZ_JBGLYK010000111.1:0-18299 GCF_047304025.1 Pseudomonas sp. Pseusp97
TCGGCCTGGAACTGGGCGCCGACGACTACCTGGCCAAGCCCTGCGATCCGCGCGAACTCACCGCCGGCCTGCGCGCCATCGTGGGCGGCGCGGATGCTGAAGCCTTCCTGGGTCAGCCAGGTGGTCAGCAGTTCGCAGAGTTCGACGTCGTCGTCGATCAGCAGCAGTTCACTCATGAAAAGGCTTCTTTCAGTTGATCCATTCGCGGCGCGAGCGGCGTCGGCCACGGCTCAGCATGCCCAGGATGAAGGCCAGCAGGGCGGTGCCGGCACCGGTCACGTACCAGGTCTGCTGCTCGGTGAGCAGGCGCGGCGGCTGGTTGGCCTGGGCCTCGCGCAGTTGCAGCTTCAGGCGCTGGTTTTCCTGGGTCAGGCGGGCGATCCGTGCTTCATCCTGGCTGTTGTCCGGGTTGGCGAGTTGCGCAGCCAGGTCGGCCCGTTGCCGTTCGCTGTCGGCCAGGCGTTGCTCCAGTTGCGGATTGGCGGCCGGCGGTTGAGCCGTTTCTTGGACAGCGGTTTGCGCCGGTTGCTCCGTGACGGGCTCTTCGGCGAGGGCGGGCAGTGGCAGGGCGAGGCAGGCGAGCAGGGGCAAACGGCGCATCGGGACTCCTTGTTCGATGATGTGCCGCCGTCCATGGCCATCCCGGCGCTGTCCGGCTGCGGTGCCCCGTGGCGCTCCGTGCCGCGGGGGGCAACGCTCGTGCGCTGTTAGGGCAGGACTTTCTTGAACGGCTTGACCACGACCTCGGCATAGACGCCGGCGGCGCGGTACGGGTCGGCGTCGGCCCAGGCCTGGGCGGCGGCCAGGGAGTCGAACTCGGCGACGATCAGGCTGCCGGTGAAGCCGGCGGCGCCCGGGTCGTTGCTGTCGATGGCCGGGTGCGGGCCGGCCAGCACGAGGCGGCCTTCTTCCTTCAGCTGCTCCAGGCGAGCGATGTGCGCGGGACGGGCGGCCAGGCGGCGTTCTTGGGAAGCGGTGATATCACGGGCAATGATCGCGTAGAGCATGTCAGTCCTTGGGTTTTTCGCCGGTAGGTTCATCGTGCATGTGGCGGGCCAGGAACACGCCCTGGCCGATCAGGAACAGCAGGGTCATGCCCAGGCTGCCGAACACCTTGAAGTCCACCCAGTAGCTCTGGAAGGTGAAGGCGACGAACAGCTGGACACAGCCGCAGATCAGGAAGAACAGCACCCAGGCGATGTTCAGCTTCGCCCAGAGGGAATCGGAGAGGTGTACCGCGTGGCCCATGATGCGCTGGATCAGCGGTTGGCCGCCGATGAAGTGACTGCCGGCGAAGGCCAGGGCGAACAGCCAGTTCACCACCGGCGCCTTCCACTTGAGGAAGGTTTCGCTGTGGAAGGCCAGGGTCATGCCGCCGAACACCAGGCAGGCGGCGAGCGTCACCCACTGGCCCTTGTCGAGCTTGCGCTGCTTGATCAGCAGGGCGCCGTAGACCACCACGGAAGCGGCGATCAGCACGGCCGTGGCGCTGTAGATCCCCCCGACCGAGAAGCTCTGGCCGGCGAGTTCGACGTTGCGCGGGTCGAGCTTGTAGACGATGAAGAAGAGGATGAGGGGAATGAAATCGATGAATTGCTTCATTACGGCAGCCAGAGCCCAGTAGAGCCGGCATAATACCAAGCTGCGGATGAACTGAAAGGGCCATCCGCCCAACGCTGTGCCAGATCATGGTTTCAAGCGATTGCCGTGATCGCGCTGGCAGCAAAGCGTCTATACAGAAAGTTATCCCTTCGCCCCTCCTGGAAGCCGCATGCGAGTCGACCTGCACTGCCATAGCACCGCCTCCGACGGACAGCTGAGCCCGACAGCCCTGGTCGAGCGTGCCCACGGGCGCGGCGTGCGCGTGCTGGCGCTGACCGACCACGACACCCTCGACGGCCTGCCCGAGGCGCGCGCCGCCGCGCAGGCGCTGGGCATGGAACTGGTAGACGGCGTCGAAGTGTCCTGCACCTGGGGCGGGGCGACCATCCACGTGCTGGGCTATGGCTTCGATGTGGCCGCCGAGCCGCTGGTCAAGGCGCTGGGCGACCTGCACCGCGCCCGCTGGACCCGCGCCGAGGAGATCGGCCGGCGCCTGGAGGCCAAGGGCATGCCCGGTGCCTTCGAGGGCGCGCGGGCGATCCAGGCCGAGCTGGGCGACAGCGAGAACGCGCCGGCGCGGCCGCACTTCGCCGAGTTCCTGCTGCGCCAGGGCCATGTCAAGGACCGCGCCGAAGCCTTCCGCAAATGGCTGGGCGCCGGCAAGCTCGGCGACGTCAAGCAGCACTGGCCGAGCCTCGCCGAGGCCGTCGGCACGCTGCGCGCGGCGGGCGCCTGGATCAGCCTGGCGCACCCCTACCAGTACGATTTCACCCGCACCAAACGGCGCAAGCTGGTGGCCGACTTCATCGCCGCCGGCGGCCATGCGCTGGAAGTCTGCAACGGCCCGCAACCGGCCGAACAGGTTGGCGTGCTGAGCATCCTCGCCCGCGAATTCGGCCTGATGGTCACCGCCGGCAGCGACTTCCACGGCCCCAGCGACTGGTCGGAGCTGGGCCTTTACCGCAGCGTGCCGGAAGACCTGCCGCCGCTCTGGCCGCGCTTTGCCAGCGCCGAGAACGCCATCGGGATCAAGGAGACTCCATGAGCCAGTTCTTTCAGATCCATCCGGAAAATCCCCAGCCGCGCCTGATCAAGCAGGCGGTGGAGATCGTCCGCCAGGGTGGGGTGATCGCCTATCCCACCGACTCCTCCTACGCCCTGGGTTGCCGCATCGGCGAGAAGTCCGCGGTGGAGCGTATCCGCCACATCCGCCGGCTGGACGACAAGCACAACTTCACCCTGGTCTGCCGCGACCTCTCCGAACTCGGCCTCTACGCCAAGGTCGACACCGGCCTGTTCCGCCTGCTCAAGGCGCACACGCCCGGGCCCTACACCTTCATCCTCAACGCCACCCGCGAAGTGCCGCGCATGCTGCTGCACCCCAAGCGCCGCACCATCGGCCTGCGCGTGCCGGCCTGCCCGATCGCCCTGGCGCTGCTGGAGGAACTGGGTGAGCCGCTGATGAGCGTCAGCCTGATCCTGCCTGGCGAGAGCGAACCGCTGAACGATCCGTACGAGATGCGCGACTCGCTGGAGCACCTGGTCGACCTGATCATCGACGGCGGCTTCGGCGGCGGCGAGGCTTCCACCGTGATCGCCCTGACCGACGAAGACCCGGTGGTGGTGCGCGTCGGCTGCGGCGACCCGGAACCCTTCATGGTCAACGCCTGAACAGGCCCGGCGCGCTGGCTATACTCCCTCGTTCCATCGCCGAACCCGCGAGGTTGACCGCTTGACCAGCGTCGAATCCCTGCGCCGTGTGCTGTCCGGCATGCGTCCTACCGGGCGCCTGCATCTGGGGCATTACCACGGTGTGTTGCAGAACTGGGTGAAACTGCAGCACGAGTACGAATGCTACTTCTCCATCGTCGACTGGCACGCCCTGACCACCGAGTACGACGAGACCGCCGGCATCCGCCAGCACGTGCGCGACATGGCCATCGACTGGCTGGCGGTGGGTGTCAGCCCCAGCGCCGCGACGATGTTCATCCAGTCCCAGGTGCCCGAGCACGCCGAGCTGAACCTGCTGCTGTCGATGATCTGCCCGCTGTCGTGGCTGGAGCGCGTGCCGACCTACAAGGAGCTGCAGGAAAAAATGGTCCACAAGGACCTGTCCACCTTCGGCTTCCTCGGCTACCCGCTGTTGCAGGCCGCAGACATCCTGATCTATCGCGCGGGGCTGGTACCGGTGGGCTCGGACCAGTTCCCCCACGTCGAATTCACCCGCGAGATCGCCCGCCGCTTCAACCACCTGTACGGCGGCGAGGTGGATTTCGAGGACCGCGCGCAGACCGCCATCGCCCGCCTGGGCAAGAAGACCGGCAAGCTCTACAGCAATCTGCGCCGCGCCTGGCAGGAACAGGGCGACGCCCAGGCGCTGGAAACCGCCCGCGCGCTGCTCATGGAGCAGCAGAGCCTGACCCTGGGCGACCGCGACCGCCTGTTCGGCTACCTCGAAGGCAGCAGCCGGATGCTGCTGCCCGAGCCGCAGACCCTGACCAGCCACGCGCCGAGGATGCCGGGGCTGGATGGGCAGAAGATGTCCAAGTCGCACCACAACACCATTGCCTTGCGCGACAGTCCGGCGCAGATCGAGGAGAAGATCGCGCGCATGCCCACGGACCCTGCGCGCGTGCACCGCCGCGATCCGGGCGAGCCGGAGCGTTGCCCGGTGTGGCAGTGGCACCTGATCTACTCCGACGACGGCTGCCGCCAGTGGGTGCAGGAAGGCTGCCGCAGCGCCGGGATCGGCTGCCTGGACTGCAAGCGGCCGGTGATCGAGGCGATCCTCCACGAACTGGCGCCGATCCAGGAGCGGGCGCTGGACTACGAGGACAACCCCGAGCTGGTGCGCAGCATCCTCGCCGAAGGCGCCGAGCGCGCCCGCGAGGCCGCGCGGGAGACGCTGGTGGAGGTGCGGCATGCCATGGGGTTGTCGTACCGCTAGTTTCTTTTCGTAGGAGCGGACCTTGTCCGCGAAATCCTGCGCGGCGGGTTCTATGCCGACAGGTAACACCTGAATAGCGCGCCAGCACAGGCCTTGGTTTTCCTGCTCTCAACGCGGGGCTGGCGCCGAGAATTCGCGGACAAGGTCCGCTCCTACGAAGTGCGCTCCGGCCTGAAGCTGTGACACCGCCCATCCCTTGAGCCAAAAGCCCCTCGCGCCGCCGGCAAAAGCAGGGATAATGCCGCCTTCGAACCCCAGCGCCTGACGAGTGGCCGATGAGTGACCTGACCGAGCCGGAAGCCCCCGCCGCCGCCCCTGAATACCAGGTGCCGGTGCAGCTGGCGCTCGTCTATGGCGAGGCGCTGACGGAGATGCCGCAGGACCTGTACATCCCGCCGGACGCCCTGGAGGTCTTCCTCGAAGCCTTCGAAGGCCCGCTCGACCTGCTGCTCTACCTGATCCGCAAGCAGAACATCAACATCCTCGACATCCCCGTGGCGGAGATCACCCGCCAGTACATGGGCTACGTCGAGCTGATGAAGTCGGTGCGCCTGGAGCTGGCCGCCGAGTACCTGGTGATGGCCGCCATGCTCGCCGAGATCAAGTCGCGCATGCTGCTGCCGCGCTCGGCCGAGGCCGAGGAAGAAGAGGAAGACCCGCGCGCCGAGCTGATCCGCCGCCTGCAGGAGTACGAACGTTTCAAGAAGGCCGCCGAGGACCTCGACGAACTGCCGCGACTGGGCCGCGACTACGTGGTGCCCACCGTCGCCGCGCCGGCTGCGCGGGCGCGCCGGCTGCTGCCGGAAGTGGACATGCAGGAACTGATGCTGTGCATGGCCGACGTACTGCGCCGCGCCGACCTGTTCGAAAGCCACCAGGTCACCCGCGAGATGCTCTCCACCCGCGAGCGCATGAGCGAGATTCTCGAGCGCCTGAAGGGCGAGGGCTTCGTGCCCTTCATCACGCTGTTCCGCGTCGAAGAGGGCAAGCTCGGCGTGGTGGTGACCTTCATGGCGGTGCTGGAACTGGTCAAGGAACAACTGGTGGAGCTGGTGCAGAACGAAGCCTTCGCGCCGATCCACGTCCGCGCCCGCACGGAAGTGCAGGAAGGCGCCGCACGCTTCGGGGAAACCTCGGAAGAACTGCTGGAAGAGGGCGACGAAGACGTCTTCGAGCCGCGTGACGAGCCGCCGGCCGAGCTGACCTTCGAGGACGGCCATTTCGACGGCCCGGAGGGCGAGACAGCGCTCGACCAGGAACTGAACGGCGACTCGGAAGAAGAGCTGCTCTGATCCGCCGGCGTTGCCCTGGCGCTGCGCTTTGAGTAGCTTTCCCGCCTGAACGGCAAAACCTTCAACCCCGACCCGAGCCCCCGATGAATCTCTCCGACCCGCAAGAACTGGCGACCCTGCTCGAAGGCATCCTCCTGGCTGCCGGCAAGCCCATGTCGCTGGAGCGCCTCGGCGAGCTGTTCGAAGAGGCCGAGCGCCCCGAGCCGCAGCAGTTCCGCGATGCCCTGGCAGTGCTGAGCCTGTCCTGTTCCGGGCGCGCCTTCGAGCTGAAGGAGGTTGCCACCGGCTACCGCCTGCAGGTACGCGAGAAGTTCGCCTCCTGGGTCGGCCGGCTCTGGGAAGAGCGCCCGCAGCGCTATTCCCGTGCGCTGCTGGAGACTCTCGCGCTGATCGCCTACCGCCAGCCGATCACCCGTGGCGAGATCGAGGAAATCCGTGGCGTCGCGGTGAACACCCAGATCGTCAAGACGCTGATGGAGCGCGAGTGGATCCGCATCGTCGGCTACCGCGAAGTCCCCGGCCGCCCGGCGATGCTCGCCACCACCCGCACCTTCCTCGACTACTTCAACCTGAAAAGCCTGGAAGACCTGCCGCCGCTGGCCGAGCTGAAACTGATGGAGCCCGAGCCGCAGCCAATCCTCGAGGATATGGCGCCAGTGGCCAGCCTGCCGAGCCCCGAGGAATACGACGAGGACTACATCCCGCCGTCGCTGCAGGCGCTGGCCGACCAGGCCGTGCGCGATGCCGGCGAGGAGCCGGAACCCGCGCCGCCGGAAGAGCCGAAGGAGGAGACCAGTTTCCGCAGCCTGCTCGCCGAGCTGGACGAGATGGAGCAGGGGCTGAAGACCGACTTCGACGACCTGATCGACCGTCCGCCGAGCGACGACGAGGACACCGGCGTGGATGCCGACTTCAGCGGCGTGCATGCACTGCCGGAGGTCGAGCCGCAGGACGAAGCCCAGGCGTCTGTCCAACCCGAAGCGCAAGGCCAGCCCGAAGCGGAAGCCGAGCCCGCAGCGCCAGCCCCCGCGCCGACCGCGCCCGCCGAAGACGAGTGGGACGAAGAACGCGCCCTGCGCGAAGCCATGCTCGAGGAAATGGAGTTCAACGCGCGCAATCGCGACCATTGAGCCCAGGCTTTGGCGCATCTGCCCGCGGCTTTCCAGCCGTTCGGTGATTGACTTCCGCCTTCGGCGCGACGACCTTATGTGCCGCGTTCGCAAGGCGCTGGCGGCAACACCCGGGGATGCCGCCCGAACAATCGCCCTGACGACGCCTCTTAACCACATTCCACAGTGACCTGGCGCCTCGCGCAGGCTGCTGAGTACCCATATGAAAAGAACTCCAATCAGCCGTATCTGCTGGCTCGGCCTCCTGCTGGGCTTGAGCAGTGCATCGCTTTCCGCCGCCCAGGCGCCCGCCGCCGCACCTGCCGTGCCGCTGGCCGGGCAGTCGAAGGACGCCTTCATCGACAGCCTGATGCAGCGCATGACGCTGGAAGAGAAGATCGGCCAGCTGCGCCTGGTCAGCGTCGGGCCGGACCATCCCAAGCCGGTACTGCTGAACGAGATCGCCGCGGGCACCACCGGCGCGGTGTTCAACACCGTCGTCCGTCCGGGCATCCGCGACCTGCAGGACGCGGCCATGAAGAGCCGCCTGAAGATCCCGCTGTTCTTCGCCTATGACGTGGTCCACGGCCACCGCACCGTGTTCCCCATCGGCCTGGGCCTGGCGGCGAGCTGGGACCTGGCCGCCATCGAGCGCAGCGCCCGCGTCTCGGCCATCGAGGCCAGCGCCGACGGCCTCAACCTGACTTATTCGCCCACCGTCGACATCGCCCGCGATCCGCGCTGGGGCCGTGTCTCCGAAGGCTTCGGCGAAGACGCCTGGCTGACCAGCAAGGTCGCCGCCGCGGTGGTCAAGGGCTACCAGGGCAAGGGCCTGAACCAGCCGGAAACCATCATGGCCGGGGTCAAGCACTTTGCCCTGTACGGCGCCGGCGAAGGCGGCCGCGACTACAACACCGTGGACATGAGCCCGCAGCGCATGTTCCAGGACTACCTGCCACCGTACCGCGCGGCCATCGACGCCGGCGCCGGCGCGGTGATGGTCTCGCTGAACAGCATCAACGGCGTGCCGGCCACCGCCAACAAGTGGCTGCTGCAGGACCTGCTGCGCGGCCAGTGGGGCTACAAGGGCCTGACCCTGAGCGACCACGGCGCAGTGCTGGAGCTGATCAAGCACGGCGTGGCGGCCACCGAGCGCGACGCCACCCAGGCGGCGATCAACGCCGGCGTCGAAATGAACATGAACGACGACCTCTACGGCAAGCACATGCCCGAGCTGCTCAAGGCCGGGCTGATCAGCCAGGCCGAGATCGACCGTGCCTGCCGCGACGTGCTCGCCGCCAAGTGGGACATGGGCCTGTTCCAGGACCCGTACCGTTACCTGCAGGGCAAGGACCCGGTCGACACCGACGCCGAGGAACGCCTGCACCGCGCCGATGCGCGCGAGATCGCGCGCAAGGGCATGGTCCTGCTGAAGAACGAAGGCGGCGTGCTGCCGCTCAAGCGTGACGGCGTGATCGCCTTGATCGGCCCGCTGGCCGACAGCAAGCGCGACGTGATGGGCAGTTGGTCCGCTGCCGGCAAGGCCTTCCAGGCCGTGACCGTGCTCGAAGGCATGGGCGCCGCCACCCGTGGCCATGCCGCGCTGCTCTACGCCAAGGGCGCCAACGTCACCGACGATCCGGAGATCGTCAAATACCTCAACGAATACAGCGAGGACGTCAAGGTCGACCCGCGCAGCCCGCAAGCCATGATCGACGAGGCCGTCGAGAAGGCGAAGCAGGCCGACGTGGTGGTGGCCGTGGTCGGCGAATCCCAGGGCATGGCCCACGAGGCGTCGAGCAAGACCAACCTGCACATCGCGCAGAGCCAGGTCGAGCTGCTCAAGGCCCTCAAGGCCACCGGCAAGCCGCTGGTGCTGGTGCTGATGAACGGCCGGCCGATGGACCTGCGCTGGGAAAGCGCCAACGCCGACGCCGTGCTGGAAACCTGGTTCAGCGGCACCGAGGGCGGCAACGCCATCGCCGACGTGCTGTTCGGCGACTACAACCCGTCGGGCAAGCTGACCATGACCTTCCCGCGCTCGGTGGGCCAGGTGCCGATCTACTACAACCACCTGAACACCGGCCGCCCGTTCGACCACGAGCACCCGAACAAGTACACCTCGCGCTACTTCGACTCGCAGAACGGCCCGCTGTACCCCTTCGGCTTCGGCCTGAGCTACACCGAGTTCAGCGTCTCGGAGGTGAAGATGTCCGGCAGCAGGCTGAAGAAGGGTGACCAGCTCACCGCCAGCGTGACCGTGAAGAACACCGGCAAGGTCGCCGGCGAAACCACCGTGCAGCTCTACCTGCGCGACGTCGCCGCGTCCATCAGCCGCCCGGTCAAGGAGCTCAAGGGCTTCAGCAAGATCCTGCTGCAGCCGGGCGAGTCGAAGGTGGTGCAGTTCCCGATCCGCGAGGAAGACCTGCGCTTCTACGACAGCCAGCTGCGCTACGCCTCGGAGCCGGGCGAGTTCAAGGTCTACGTCGGTCTGGATTCGGACAACGTGAAGGAGCAGAGCTTCACGCTGCTCTAAGCGTCACTCGCTGCTGTACACGAAAACGCCACGGCTGATCCAGCCGTGGCGTTTTTGCTTTCAGGCGGCGTTGGCGGCCTTGCGCGAGCGCAGCCCGATCAGCCAGCGCACTATGCCTTGCACCAGTACCGCGAGCAGCGCCGCCTCGGCGAAGCTCGGCAAGGTTTCGCTGTCTGGCAGGCGCAACGCCAGCCACAGGCAGAACGCCGCGAAGGCCGGGCGACCGCTGACCATGCCGCGCAGCAGGGCGATGACGAAGCCCGCGCCATGCAGCCGCTGCGACGACACGCAGAGCACGATGGAGAGCAGCGGAAACACCGCCAGCAGGCCGCTCCAGCTCGGCCCGGCCCAGCCGGCGAGGGCGGTGACGGCCAGGGTGAGCAGCGCACCGGCGAGCATGCGCAGGCCCAGCTCCAGGCGACTCAATGCGGCGCCAGAGACGGGCAGTTCGGCGCGAGGCATGAACAGCTGGCTGGTCAGCGCGCCCAGCGCCGCGACGGCAAGTGCCCAGACAGGCAAGGCGGGGAGCTGTGTCAGCCCCCAGGCGGCCAGCAGCCAGGCGAGCATCGCGCCGCTCAGCGCCAGCGGCCAGGCGTGCTGCCGGCACAGCCAGGCATAGGTGAAGTTGAAGGCTTCGGCCGCGAAGATCGCCGCCAGCGCCAGCAGTGCGGCCCGGGAGCCGAAGTCATGGCCGTGCTCCACGGTGATCAGGTAGAGGATCGGCCCCGCGATGGCGGGCAGGGCGGCGAGACAGCCGGCAACGGTCGGCCCCCACCAGCGCCCGGAGAGGGACACCAGCAGCAGGAACAGCGGAACCAGGGTGAGCTTGAGGGCGAGCATGGGCGAGGCCGGAAGGCGTGGAGGGCGGATTCTAGCGCTTCGATTGCCTGGGTCGATGGCGCCGATGGGGAAATCGAGTTGGACCTTGGCGCCGCGCGGGTGTCCATTGTGCAGGCCCACTGACGTTCATCCACCCCGTCCAGAGGAAGTCCGTGAAGAGTCCGTGCATCAAGATTTGCGAGTTCGAAGAAGGCATCTGCCTGGGCTGCGGCCGCAGCCGTGAGGAGATAAAGGCTTGGAAGCGCGCCGACCACCTGGGCCAGGAGGCGATCCGGGCCGAGGCGGATATGCGCCTGCTGGTGCTTCAGGCGCAGGGGAAAAGGCTGTATCGCTGAGTCGTGTTTGCCGGTAATGCGTGCCAGGGCTTCCCTCTCCCAGCCCTGGCTACGCGCCCCGCTCCGAAGGGAGAGGGAGCCGTCCGTGCCGGCTGACACCATCGTTTTTCCCTGCACCGGACGGTCCCCTCTCCCTCTGGGAGAGGGTGAGGGCAGCGGAAAGTGAATGCCATAGTTCCAGCGAACACTCCAGCCGTAGGGCGAACAATCCGGAACGGGTTATCCGCCGCACCTTATACGGCGGATAACGCTGTCGCGTTATGCGCCCTACAGAGCTTGATCGTAGCAAGCTGAAAACCAGGGCATCCGCCGGCACGTACTGCCCCCTCTCCCTTCAGGGAGAGGGCTGGGGAGAGGGTGGTCCACGGCGAATGCAGGAGTTACATCCGTAGGGCGAATAACCCGGAACGGGTTATCCGCCGCACCTGTCCCGGCGGATGACTCTATCGCGTTATGCGCCCTACGGAGCTGAATGACATGTCGGCGTGGTGGCCGTTCGCGAGCAAGCTCGCTCCTACAGGTGCAGCGTACGCGCTCTTCGTAGGAGCGAGCTTGCTCGCGAACCCCTTCACCCTCGTGCTGCGGCCATCGCCCGCGCCGTATCCAGCATGCGGTTGGAGAACCCCCATTCGTTGTCGTACCAGGCCATCACCTTCACCAGCCGGCCGTTCGCCCGCGTGTGGCTGGCGTCGAAGATGGCGGAGCGCGGGTCGTGGTTGAAGTCCACCGACACCAGCGGCTGGCGGTTGAAGCCGAGGATCGCCGAGCCTTCGCTGGCGCGCTCCAGCAGCGCATTGACCTCCTGTGCGCTGGTCTCGCGGGCGACCTGCACCGTGAGGTCCACCAGCGACACGTTGATCACCGGCACCCGCACGGCCAGGCCAGTCAGCTTGCCGGCCAGTTCCGGCAGCACCAGGCCCACCGCCTCGGCGGCACCGGTCTTCGTGGGGATCATCGACTGGGTGGCCGAGCGCGCGCGGTACGGGTCGCTGTGGTAGACGTCGGAAAGGTTCTGGTCGTTGGTGTAGGCATGGATGGTGGTCATCAGCCCGTGCTCGATGCCCAGCTCACGGTGCAGCACCTGGGCGACCGGCGCCAGGCAGTTGGTGGTGCAGGAGGCGTTGGAGACGACGCGGTGTTCCGCGCGCAGGATGCCTTCGTTGACGCCGAACACCACCGTGGCGTCCACGTCCTGGCCGGGGGCGGAGATCAGTACCTGGCGCGCGCCGGCCTGCAGGTGCGCCGCGGCCTTGTCGCGGGAGGTGAAGAGCCCGGTGCACTCGAGCACGATGTCCACCCCCAGGGCTTGCCAGGGCAACTCGGCCGGATTGCGGATGGCCGTGACGGCGATGCGGTCGCCCTCTACCCTGAGGCTTTCGGCGTCATGCTCGACCTGGCCGGCGAAGCGCCCATGCACGCTGTCGTACTGGAACAGGTGGGCGTTGATCGCGGCGTCGCCCAGGTCATTGATCGCCACCACTTGCAGGTGCTGGCGGTAGGGCCCCGAGTAAAGCGCGCGGAGTACGTTCCGACCGATGCGGCCAAATCCGTTGATTGCCAGGCGTATAGTCATGGAGGTCGTCTCTTTTCTTTTGTTGTGGTAAAAACCATTAAATTTCGCCGTCGACGAAAAGTAAATCCTTAGTAATCGATGATTATGTTGTAAAAACAACAACCGATAGTCTGTAGGAGAATGCTGCCATGCACCCTCGCGTGCTTGAAGTCACCCAGCGCATCCAGGCCCGCAGCGCGGCCACGCGCCAGCGCTACCTCGACCTGGTCAAGGCAGCCGCCACCAAGGGCCCGCACCGCGGCACGCTGCCCTGCGGCAACCTTGCCCACGGCGTCGCGGCTTGTGGTGATTCCGACAAACAGGCGCTGCGGCTGATGAACCAGGCCAACGTCGCCATCGTCTCTGCCTACAACGACATGCTCTCCGCGCACCAGCCGCTGGAACGCTTCCCGGAGCTGATCAAGGACGCCCTGCGGCAGATCGGCTCGGTCGGCCAGTTCGCCGGCGGCGTGCCAGCCATGTGCGACGGCGTGACCCAGGGCGAGCCGGGCATGGAACTGTCCCTGGCCAGCCGCGACGTGATCGCCATGGGCACCGCCATCGCGCTGTCGCACAACATGTTCGACGCCGCGCTGTGCCTGGGCGTGTGCGACAAGATCGTCCCCGGCCTGCTGATCGGCTCGCTGCGCTTCGGCCACCTGCCGGTGGTGTTCGTGCCCGCCGGCCCGATGCCCACCGGCATCTCCAACAAGGAGAAGGCCGCGGTGCGCCAGCTGTTCGCCGAGGGCAAGGCCACCCGCGAGGAGCTGCTGGCCTCGGAGATGGCCTCCTACCACGCGCCGGGCACCTGCACCTTCTACGGCACCGCCAACACCAACCAGTTGCTGGTGGAAGTGATGGGCCTGCACCTGCCGGGCGCCTCCTTCGTCAACCCGAACACCCCGCTGCGCGACGAGCTGACCCGCGAAGCCGCCCGCCAGGCCGCGCGCCTGACGCCGGAGAACGGCCAGTTCGTGCCCATGGCGGAGATCGTCGACGAGAAGGCCATGGTCAACTCGGTGGTGGCGCTGCTGGCCACCGGCGGCTCGACCAACCACACCCTGCACCTGCTGGCCATCGCCCAGGCGGCGGGCATCCAGCTGACCTGGCAGGACATGGCGGACCTCTCCGAAGTGGTGCCGACCCTGGCGCGCATCTATCCCAACGGCCAGGCCGACATCAACCACTTCCAGGCGGCGGGCGGCATGTCCTTCCTGATCCGCCAGCTGCTCGACGGCGGCCTGCTGCATGAAGACGTGCAGACCGTGGTCGGCAAAGGGCTGCGCCGCTACCTGCAGGAACCCTTCCTCGACGGCGACAAGCTGGTCTGGCGCGAAGGTCCGGCGGCGAGCCTGGACGAGAACATCCTGCGGCCCATCGACAAGCCGTTCTCCCCCGAAGGCGGCCTGCGCCTGATGGAAGGCAACCTCGGGCGCGGCGTGATGAAGGTGTCCGCCGTGGCGCCCGAACACCAGATAGTCGAGGCCCCGGTGCGCATCTTCCACGACCAGGCCAGCCTGGCCGCCGCCTTCAAGGCCGGCGAGCTGGAGCGCGATCTGGTCGCCGTGGTGCGCTTCCAGGGCCCGCGCGCCAACGGCATGCCGGAGCTGCACAAGCTCACGCCGTTCCTCGGTGTGCTGCAGGACCGCGGCTTCAAGGTGGCGCTGGTCACCGACGGGCGCATGTCGGGCGCTTCCGGCAAGGTGCCGGCGGCGATCCACGTCTCCCCGGAGGCGCTCAACGGCGGCCCGCTGGCCAAGCTGCGCGACGGCGACGTGGTGCGTGTCGACGGCACCACCGGCGAGCTGCGGGTGCTGGTGGATGCGGCGGAGTGGGAAGCCCGTCCCCTGGTGGAAACCCCGGTCATCGATAACCTTGGCATGGGCCGCGAGCTGTTCGCCTTCATGCGCAATGCCTTCAGTTCGGCCGAGCAGGGCGCCTGCAGCTTCACGGCGGAGCTGAACGGTCCAAGCTGACGCGCAAGGCTTCCCGTGCGACGTGGCTGCCTGTCCGTCGCACGGGGCGTTTCCGGCGCTGTCCTATGCTGGCATGATCCCGCGCCGCAACCTTCCAACCCACTTCCAGGCCCGAGCCCGCAATGAACTCCAATAACGCTCAGTCCTCTTCCAACGGTTTCGCCCTGGTGGGCGACATCGGCGGCACCAACGCCCGCTTCGCCCTGTGGCGCGGTGAAGTCCTCGAATCCATCCAGGTCCTGGCCTGCGCCGACTACCCGCGCCCGGAAGACGCCGTGCGCGACTACCTGCAGCGCGTCGGCCAGCCGCTGTCGGCCATCGACAACGTCTGCCTGGCCTGCGCCGGCCCGGTGGGCGCCGGCGACTTCAAGTTCACCAACAACCACTGGGTCATCCAGCGCGACGCCTTCCGCGCCGAGCTGGGCCTGAGCCACCTGCTGCTGGTCAACGACTTCAGCACCATGGCCTGGGCGGCTTCGCGGCTGTCGCAGGAACACCTGGTGCAGGTGCGTCCCGGCAAGGCGCTGGAAGGCCGCGCCAGACTGATCATCGGTCCGGGCACCGGCCTGGGCGTCGGCAGCCTGATGCCGCTGCCGGATGGCGGCTGGGAAGTACTGCCCTGCGAAGGCGGCCACGTCGACCTGCCGGTGACCTCCGAGCGCGACTTCGCCCTCTGGCAACTGCTGCGCGAGAAGTACGGCCACGTCTCGGCCGAGCGCGTGCTCTCCGGTAGCGGCCTGGAAAACCTCTACCGCATGAGCTGCCAGCTCGATGGCGTCGAAGCGAAATGCGCCACCGCCGCCGAGATCGGCGAGCGCGCCATGGCCGGCGATGCCTACGCCGACGCGGTGCTGGAACACTTCTTCGTCTGGCTGGCGCGGGTCGCCGGCAACGCCGTGCTGACCGTCGGCGCGCTGGGCGGCGTGTACATCACCGGCGGCATCGTCCCGCGCTTCCTCGAACGCTTCCAGCGCAGCGGCTTCGCCGAGGCCTTCAGCACCCGTGGCAAGACCAGCGGCCCGTACCTCGACCCGGTGCCGGTGTGGGTGATGACCGCGGAGCATCCGGGCCTGTTCGGCGCCGGCGTGGCCCTGGAACAGGCGCTGCGCAACGAAGGTTGAACCCGCAGGTCGCTCGCAGAACAACAATAAGAAGGGATGTCCGAAGTGAACCAGACCGCCAAGTCCATCCTGCTGGTGGACGACGACCAGGAAATCCGCGAGCTGCTGGAAACCTACCTCAGCCGCGCGGGCTTCCAGGTGCGCAGCGTCGCCGACGGCGAGAGCTTCCGCCGCGCGCTGTGCGACGAGGACGCCGCCCTGGCGATCCTCGATGTGATGCTCCCCGACGAGGATGGCTTCAGCCTGTGCCGCTGGATTCGCTCGCACCAGCGCCACGCCTGCATGCCGGTGATCATGCTCACCGCCAGCTCCGACGAAGCCGACCGCGTGGTGGGCCTGGAACTGGGCGCCGATGATTATCTCGGCAAACCCTTCAGCCCCCGCGAGCTGCTGGCGCGGATCAAGGCGCTGCTGCGCCGCGCGCAGTTCACCCAGGTGCGCGGCGGCGAGGTCATCGCCTTCGACGACTGGCGGCTGGATACCATCAGCCACCGGCTGTTCCACGAGGACGGCGAGGAACATTTCCTCAGCGGCGCGGACTTCGCCCTGCTCAAGCTGTTCCTCGACAACCCCCGGCAGATCCTCGACCGCGACACCATCGCCAGCGCCACCCGTGGCCGCGAGGTGATGCCGCTGGAGCGCATCGTCGACATGGCCGTGTCGCGCCTGCGCCAGCGCCTGCGCGACACCGAAAAGCCCGCGCGGCTGATCCAGACCGTGCGCGGCAGCGGCTACCTGCTGGCCGCCCAGGTCCGTCCGCACCTCGCCAGCCATGAGTGAGCGCCGCCGCTGGGCCCTGGTACCGCGCTCGCTGCTCGGCCGCATGCTGCTGCTCACCCTGCTGGCAGTGCTGATCGCCCAGGGCCTGTCGAGCCTGTTCTGGATTTCCCACCTGCGCAGCAGCCAGCGCGACGGCCTGCTGACCAGCTCGCGCAGCCTGGCCTACTCCATGGCCGCCAGCGTCAGCTACTTCCGCTCGCTGCCCATCGGTTACCGCCCGCTGGTCCTGGACCAGCTGCGCAGCATGGGCGGCACGCGCTTCTTCGTCTCGCTCAACGAACGCCCGCTGGACATGCGCCCCCTGCCGGACACCACCAACAAGCAGGCGGTGATCGACATCGTGCAGGACGTGCTGCGGCAGAAGCTGGGCAAGGACGTCGAACTGCAGGTGGAGTTCGTCAGCCCGGACGACCTGCGGCTGTTCAATGGCGAGCTGAAGCTCGAGGAACTGCCGCGCTCCTGGGCGCACTATGCGCTTACCCTGGAGCCGGTGAACCCGCCGGTGCTGGTCACGCAGATCCGCATCGGCGCCAGCGAATGGCTGTACATCGCCAGCCTGATGCCCGCGCCCTACGTCACCCTGGAGCCCGAAGGCCTGCCGCCGCAGCAGATCATTTCCATCGCCTTCACCAGCCTGCTGCTCTTGCTGTTCACCGGCCTGCTGGTGCACTGGCAGAGCCGTCCGCTCAAACGCCTGGCCCGCGCCGCCCGCGACATCGCCCTGGGCGGCCAGGACCAGCCGCTGGAGGAGAGCGGGGCGAGCGAGCTGGTGGAGGTTTCGCGCGCCTTCAACACCATGCGCGAGCGCATCGACCGCTACGTCAACGAACGCGCCCAGTTGTTCAGCGGCATCTCCCACGACCTGCGCACGCCCATCACCCGCCTGCGCCTGCGGGTGGAATTGCTGGAGGACGAACAGGCGCGGGACAAGTTCAGCCACGACCTCGACGAACTGGAGTTGCTGGTCAAGGGCGCACTGCAATGCGTGAAGGACACCGACATCCACGAGAACGTCGAGCCGGTGGACCTCAACCAGCTGCTGCAATACGTCGCCGGCCCCTACATCGCCGATGGCCGCGTCGAGGTGCTGGGCGCGGCGCTCGAGCCCTATCCGGGCAAGCCGCTGGCGCTCAAGCGCTGCATCGGCAACCTGCTGGACAACGCCCTGAAATACGGCGGGCGTGCCCAGCTGAGCATCGAGGACGATGCCGACGCGGTGGTTCTGCACGTCGACGACCAGGGCCCCGGCGTGCCGGAGCAGCGGTTGGAAAAAGTCTTCGAGCCGCGCTTCCGGTTGTCGGAGCGCGGGCAGGGTTATGGGTTGGGCCTGGGTATTGCGCGCAACATTGCGCATACGCATGGAGGGGAAGTCACTCTGCAGAATCGCCGTGAGGGTGGATTGCGGGTGACGTTGAGGTTGCCGCGGTTGGAGGTGGAGTAGGGCGGTTGGTTTCTCCCGGCCGCTCCGGAGTGCTCGGTTATTGCGCCCCTCTCCCTAACCCTCTCCCTGAAGGGAGAGGGGACTGGATCGGCGCGGCGCATGAGATTAGAGCCCGCTTGATGCCATGGTTGCGTGAAACGCAAGAACCTACAGGTAACTCGGAAGGCTCCCTCTCCCTTCAGGGAGAGGGCTGGGGAGAGGGTGGTGGGCTCGCGCATTAGCCTCCAGGCATACATCTGCCGGAGCCAGCCAGATGACCTCCCACCTCACCCCATTCTCGAAACAACTCCGCACCGACCAGACCGAAGCCGAACGAGCCCTCTGGCACCACCTGCGCGCCCACCGCTTCCTCGGTCTCAAGTTCCGCCGACAGAAAATCATCGGTCCCTACATCATCGATTTCGTTTGTCACGAACGCATGTTGATCATCGAGCTGGATGGTGGGCAGCATCTGGAGTCGTCTGCGGACCAGGAGCGCGATGCGTGGCTCAACAACAAGGGTTTCACGGTGCTTCGATTCTGGAATCATGATGTGCTGTCGAGGATGGATTCGGTGCTGGAGGCTATACGCCTGGTGCTCGATGGGGACGCTTTGCCCTCTCCCCAACCCTCTCCCTGAAGGGAGAGGGGGCCGCTCGGAGTTAGACGAGGCCTCTGCGTCAGCCGGCCCCCGTTGGTAGTTGAAAGCTGCGACCGCATCAGGCGAACTGCACACCTGGCACGGCAGAGGACAACTCCCTCTCCCTTCAGGGAGAGGGAGTTGTCCTC
>NZ_JBGLYK010000112.1:0-18224 GCF_047304025.1 Pseudomonas sp. Pseusp97
CACCCGCGGCCTATTGCGGCGAGCGCTCTGGCGGGGGGGGGGGGGGCCCCCCCCGAGGGTTGGGGGCCCCGGCCTGGGGGGGGGCAGGGGGGCCCGGGCCCCAGGGGGGAGTGATGGCCCGGCGATGGGCCGGGCGCCCGGGGGGCGCGCCACACGGCTTCCCAGTGCTGCTGGTGGAAGGCCAGGGCCTTGGCGTATTCCGGCGCGCCGGGGTGCGGCACTTGCGGTCCCTGGTCGTAGCCGACGCGGGCCTGGATGTGCTGCACGCGCTCGACGAAGGGCGCGAGGTCATCGGCGGGGTCGTCGAGCAGACGCTCGCAGACCACCACCCAATGGCTGATGTCGGTGGTGAAGCGCAACTCGGGAACCTGGCGGATCAGTTCCAGGGTCACCCAGGGGCTGTACAGCGAGCGGGCGCGGTGAATCTCGAAGAGGCAGGTCAGTTCCTGCGCGGCGGCCAGCTCCAGGGCGCGGCCGAAGAAGTCGACCTGCGCAGCCAGCGACCAGCGATCATTGCCGGCCAGGGTGTTGACCAGGCGCGGCGACAATTCGGCGGCGTAACCCAGCTTGCGCTGCAGGTCGTCCAGGTGCACCTGCGGGCTGGCCGACTGGTCGGGCAGCACGTCGTGGGCGGTGAACAGGGTCGCGATGTAGGGCACCCCTTCTGCTGCCAGCAGCCGTGCGTACTCGGCACGCAGGGCGGGTTCCAGGGGCAGGCGCGCTTCCAGGCCATCGAAGCCGGCCTCGCGCAGTTCGGCGATGGCCTGCGGCCAGCCACGGGTATAGCCCCACAGGGTGCGGAAGATTTCGAGTCGCATGAACGAACTCCGGACAGGGTGAACCGCGCCGTCGGGCACGGCGAAGCAATCGGCAGGAGGTTCAGCGCACGGGCGCGGCGGCTGAGGGCGTCAGTCGGCGAAACGAATCGGCGGACGTTGGGGAGGAGGTCGAGCGGGAGAACTGCGCAAGGATGGACATGGTGATATTCCTCTGACAGACCGCTTTGTCGCGGGCCTGTACTCGCCGATTGTTGTTGTGCGCCAGGCGTTTTGTCGCCGGGCTTTGGCAGTAAGGAACAACAGCACGGCCGGAGCTTTTCAGGCGCTCCGGTCCGCGTAGACCAAGACCTCTGCGGCTTGGCGTGACTGCAGTTGTCGCAGCTTGATGCGCCAGGAAAAATAGCCCGATGCAAATAATTACTTCAGATTTTTCGAAAGTAATTTTTCTAGAATGACGTGGGATTTCGCGCGGCGAAAGGCAGCGTCGAAAGGGCTTCCAGATCAGGGCGCCTTATTGCCAGTGACAACCGGGATCGCCTCAAAAAGAATGTTCGGCGCCGAAGCGGCATCAGGCAACCGGCGGCTCGTCTGGCTCATCGGCTTGCCGCAACAGCCAGTCGATCAGCTCGCGCAATTGCGGCGACGTCTCGCGGCGTTCGGGATAAACCAGGTAATACGCCGCACCGGTGCGAACCTTCAGCTCGAAAGGCGCAACCAGCCGCCCGGCGCGAAGGTCGTCGCCGATCAGCGCCCAGTCGCCCATCGCTACGCCGGCCCCCTGGGTAGCCACTGAAACGGCGAGGTCCAGGGTGTCGAAGTGCTGGCCCTTGCCCATGTTGCTGACCCTTGTGCCGGCCGCGGACAGCCAGGCTTCCCAGTCGCGCTGGTCGCGGGTCGGGTGCAGCAGCATGTGCCGCTCCAGGTCCTCCAGCGCGCCAAGGGGCAGCGGGCCGTGGAGCAGTTGCGGCGCGCAAACCGGCGTCAGTTGCTCGTCGAACAGCCGGTGGCAGGCCGGGCCGTCCTTCTTCTGCACGCTGTAGACCACCGCGGCGTCGAACTCCTCGCTACGAAAATCCACCGAGTGCTGCACGGTGGTGGTCAGTTCCACCGGCACATCGGGACGCTCGGCCTGCCATTGCAGCAGCCGTGGCAACAGCCAACGCATGATGCAGGTGGGCGCCTTGAGCTGCAGCGCCTCGCGCTTGCCGCCGACCTCCTCCACCGCCTCTTCGATCAACGCGAACACCTGCTGGATGCGCGGCAGCAGTTCGCGCCCCTGGGGCGTGAGGGTCAGGCCACGCGCCTGGCGCTGGAACAGCGTATAGCCCAGATGGCTCTCCAGACCGGCGATCTGCCGGCTCACCGCCCCCTGCGTGATATGCAGCAGGCCGGCCGCGCGGGTGAAGTTGCAGCATTGCGCGGTGACCAGGAAGGTATGCAGGGCAGGCAGAGGGGGTAAGCGCTTCATCGGGGCTCAGGCATGAGGTGAAGACATGCCTAGTATGACAAATTTTGGTTTGTCAGCGCCCTCGCCCGACAGGTCCAATGCCGTCTCCCCGCGCGCTCCCCGCCCCTGCCTGCCGGCCCGGTTTTCCGGGCGGATACACCGCGATGGCGCGCCGGACCGACGACCCACAATAAGGATGAAGTCCATGGCCACATGCGGCGAAGTACTGGTGAAATTGCTCGAAGGCTACGGCGTCGAGCAGGTGTTCGGCATCCCCGGCGTGCACACCGTGGAGCTCTATCGCGGGCTCGCCCGCTCGAAGATCCGCCACGTCACGCCGCGCCACGAACAAGGCGCCGGCTTCATGGCCGACGGCTATGCACGCACCAGCGGCAAGCCCGGCGTGTGCTTCATCATCACCGGCCCGGGCATGACCAATATCGCCACGGCCATGGCCCAGGCCTATGCGGACTCGATTCCCATGCTGGTGATCTCCAGCGTGCAGGCGCGCAGCCAGCTCGGCGGCGGCCGCGGCAAGCTGCATGAGCTGCCCTCGCAAAGCAGCCTGATCGCCGGTTGCAGCGCCTTCTCCCACACCCTGATGTCGGCCGCCGAGCTGCCGGCCGTGCTGGCCCGCGCCTTTGCCCTGTTCCAGGCCGGCCGGCCGCGTCCGGTGCATATCGAGATTCCCCTCGATGTGCTGGTGGAAGACGCCGATGCGCTGCTGTCGAGCCAGCCGGTCCGCGTATCCCGCGCTGGCGCAGCGCCCGAGGCGGTGACCGAGATGGCTGACCTGCTCGCCAACGCACGGCGTCCCCTGATCCTTGCCGGTGGAGGCGCCGTCGATGCCGGAGCAGCCTTGCAGCGCCTGGCCGAGCGCCTGCAGGCGCCGGTGGCGCTGACGATCAATGCCAAGGGCCTGCTGCCCTCGCAGCATCCCCTGCTGATCGGCTCGACGCAGTCCACCGACGCCGCGCGCGAACTGGTCAACGAGGCCGACGTGGTACTCGCGGTCGGCACCGAGCTGGGCGAAACCGACTACGACGTGACCTTCGCCGGCGGCTTCAGGATTCCTGGCGCACTGCTGCGCATCGATATCGATCCCGACCAGACCGTGCGCAACTATGCGCCGCGAGCCGCTCTGGTGGCGGATGCCGGACTGGCCCTGGAAGCCCTGCTGGGCGCCGTGGCAGGCCGGGATCTGGCGGTCGATGCGGAGCATTGGGGCGGCCGCCGCGCCGCCAGGGTGCGTGAAGGGGTGTTGGCCACTCTGGATGACAACCTGCGTGCCCAGACCCGCTTCCTGCGAGCTGCGCTGGAGGAGCTGCCCGAAGCAGTACTGGTCGGCGACTCGACCCAGCCGGTGTACACCGGCAACCTGACCCTGGACCTTGAAAAGCCACGACGCTGGTTCAACTCCTCGACCGGCTACGGCACGCTCGGCTACGCACTGCCAGCCGCCATCGGTGCCTGGCTGGGCGACGACACGCGACGCCCGGTGCTGTGCCTGATCGGCGACGGCGGGCTGCAGTTCACCTTGCCGGAACTGGCCAGCGCGGTGGAAGCACACGTCCCGCTGATCGTCCTGCTGTGGAACAACCACGGCTACGAGGAAATCAAGCGCTACATGGTCAATCGCGACATCGAGCCGGTCGGCGTCGACATCTACACCCCCGACTTCGTCGGCGCGGCCAGGGCCCTGGGCTGCAAGGCGCATCGCGCCGGCGACGAAGCGGCGCTGCGAGCCGCGCTGCGCGAAGCCAGCGCCTGCTCGTTGCCGACCCTGATCGAGATCGACCAGGCGACCTGGATGAGCAGCCAGGGCTGACCCGTCCCTCTCCCTGCCGCACCCGGGCGGCAGGGATCTTTCCGGGGAATTTCCCCGCCACGCGCCGGCTTCACGGCGCGGTTTTTTTCGTGGAACCGCTCTGTTGCGGGCCTTTCAGGAAAGGTCTGCGGCCCGCTCATGGGCGCACGCCAGCCATGCATGCAGGACATGGCTTCGATGACATTTTTTCGATTGTTGGCGCCACGCGCAGGTCGCAGGATGACCCCGCCGAACAGCCTGCGCCTCCCGGATTACGGGGCCGCCAGGCGAATCCGGCAAGCGGGTGGCGACAGCCCCGACCTCCCGCCACACACCCGAGACATTCCTAAACAAAAGCGATAAGAGCAAAGGAGTCCCCGATGGGCGAGCGTGATTTCAGCAGAAGGCAATTCATCAAAACGGTAGGCGCGGCTTCGGTGGCCGCGGCTGCCCTGTCCATGCCGTTCATCCGGGCCAGCGCCAGCGATAACCGCTTCCAGGGCAAGACCCTGCGCCTGCTCACCTGGTCCGACGACACTGGCCTTGCGGCGCTGCGCAACATCGCCGCGACCTTCGAGGCCAAGACCGGCGCCAAGGTAATCGCCGACCGCACCGGCAGCACCTCCGAGATGGTCGCCAAGCTCAAGGCCGGCGGCGACCGCCCGCAATACGACGTCATCACCCTGGCCGGCGTCGGCGCCGAGGGCCTGGCCAGCGCCGGGCTGCTGGAAAAACCCGACCTCAACCGCATCCCCAACCTCCGGGACGTACCGGCGAAGTACCAGACCGGCGCCGACGGCCACGGCATCGGCTACCTGCTGTGGTGCAACAGCCTGGTCTACAGCACGCGCACGGTGAAGGACGTGCCCGACAGCTACGCGGCCCTGTGGGACGAGAACTACGCGGGACGCCTGTTCCTGCCTCCGCCGAACTGGACCGAGGCGATGGACCTGATCATCATCGCCGCCAAGCTGGCCGGTGGCGACGAACACAATATCGAGCCCGGCTTCAAGAAGCTCGAAGAGCTCAAGGACCGGGTCATGACCCTGGGCGAGAACCCCAACCAGATCGCCGAACTGTTCCGCACCGGCTCGCTGGATATCGGCGGCCTCTACGCGCCGGCGTTCTTCCCCAAGCAGATCCGCGACCCCCAATATGGCCTGGGCGCCACCTTCGGCATGAAGGAAGGTTTCTACACCGACCTGATGCTCTCGGTGCTGCCGAAGAACCGTCCGGGCGACACCGACCTGGCCCACGCCTTCATCGACCACTCCCTCGACCCCCACGTGCAGGGCAAGATGGCCGAGGACATCTTCAACGGCCCGGTCAACGCCAAGGCGGTCATCTCCGCCGAAGCGCGCAAGAGCCCCTACATCCTCACCCCGGAGCAGATCGCCGAGAAGGCGATCATGCACGACAACGCCTTCCTCTCCACCGTCCATGACCAGTGGATCCGCCGCTACACGGAAATCTTCTCTTCCTGATGCAGCCATGGCCGCCACGGCGGCCATGAATCGTCGCGCGCAAGTGGCCGGAACCCCCTGCGCACGATGCGGACATTCTCCGTTCTGACGAGAGACGCGATATGCAATCGAGCAATCCGACCCGCCCGGTCGGCGTGGCGCCCCTGCGCCCGGCCCGGGCGTTTTCACCGACGGCGCGTGCCTGGCTGTTCCTCACGCCGTCCCTGTGTTTCCTCATCGTGCTGATCGCCGCCAGCCTGCTGGTGGTGCGCATGAGCGTCGGCGAGAAAGGCGCCGAATGGACCGGCTTCAGCCTGGCCAGCTATGCGCAACTGCTGCAGCCCTACTACCTCAAGTCGCTGTTGCTGACCTTGCGCCTGGCCTTCGTCAGCGCATTGATCGCCGTGCTGCTGGCGATCCCGGTCGGCTACAGCATGTCGCGCCTGCAATCGCCCCTGCTGCGGCGGCTCTTCCTCGCCGCCGTGCTGCTGCCGCTGCTGGTCAACCTGCTGCTGCAGAGCTACGGCTGGCTGGTGATCCTCGGCCCGGCGGGCATGCTCAACAAGGCCCTGCTGGCCCTGGGCCTGATCAAGCGCCCGGTGATGCTGCTGTACAACCAGAACGGCGTGCTCATGGGGCTGGTGCAGACCGCTTTCCCGCTTGCCGTGCTGCCCATCGCCAGCGCCATGCGCGGTATCTCGCGCAGCTACGAGGAGGCCGCTGCGACCCTGGGCGCCAGCCGCTTCCAGGTGTTCCGCCAGGTGGTGCTGCCCATGAGCCTGCCGGGCATTCTCACCGGCGCCACCCTGGTATTCGCCTACAACGCCAGCAGCTTCGTGGTCCCGCTGCTGTTGGGCGGGCGGCGCGTGCCGATGCTCGCGGTGATGGTGCATGACCAGATCGCCCCGCTGATGAACTGGCCGGCCGCCTCCGCCGCCGGCGTGGTGCTGATTGTGACCACCCTCGCCATCATGACCCTGTCGGAGGTCGTCACCGGCCGTCGCCGGCGCATCCTGGAGGCCTCGCAATGAGCAGCCCGTCCCGCCGCCAACCCACCCTGCCGGGCGACACCGGGCGCTTCGCCCTGGTGCTCTCCGGCATCATCCTGCTGCTCGCCGTGCTGCCGATCCTGACCATGATCGTGATGTCCTTCAGCGGCGCGGCGAACCTCGACTTCCCGCCCAGCAGCTACAGCCTGCAGTGGTACCAGGCGGCCTGGCACACCTTCGTCTCGCCCGACGCCAGCGACGTGCTCAGCCTCGGCAAGGCCCTGACCACCAGCCTGCTGGTGTCCTGCCTGACGATGGTCCTCGCCACCCTGGTCGCGGTGCCCGCCGCCTACGCGCTGACCCGCTGCGAGTTCCGCGGCAAGGCCGTCGCCCTGCAACTGATGTCGCTGCCGCTGGTGTTCCCCATGGTGGTATTGGGCCTGGCCCTGCTGCTGGTATTCGACAGCCTGCCGCTGCACCTGGATACCTCGCGCCTGGTCATCGCCCACGTGATCCTCGCCCTGCCCTTCGTAGTGAAGAACTGCACGGCGGCCATGATCGCCATCGGCAGCGAGGTCGAGGAAGCCGCGCAGATGCTCGGCGCCGCGCCGCTGCGCGCCATCGTCGACGTGGTCGTGCCGCTGATGCGCTCGGGCATCCTCGCCGGGATGCTGCTGGCCTTCATCGTCTCGTTCAACGAATTCACCGTGACCTACTTCCTCTACAACATCGACGTGATGACCGTGCCGATCTGGATGTACAGCCGCACCGTGTCCTCGCTCGACCCCACTGTTTTCTCGTTCGCCGTGCTGATCGTGCTGATCGACTTCGCCCTCATCTGGGCGCTGGAGAAGCTGGTTGGCGAAGGCGGCGTGTCGTTCTGATTCGAGGTGAAGAAATGAATGGACTGAAACTGCAGAACGTCGAGAAGCACTACGGCTCCGCCTGCGCCGTGAAGGACGTGAACCTGCTTTTGCCGCAGGGCAAGCTGGTCTGCTTCCTCGGCCCCTCCGGCTGCGGCAAGACCACCCTGCTGCGCATGATCGCCGGTCTGGAAAGCCTCAGCGGCGGCGAGATCCTGCTGGACGGCGAGGACATCAGCCAGGTGCCTGCGCACCAGCGCAATTTCGGCATGGTGTTCCAGTCGCTGGCGCTGTTCCCGCACATGACCGTCGGCGAGAACATCGCCTATCCGCTGAAGCTGCGCGGTGTCGGCAAGGCCGAGCAGCAGTCACGCGTCACCGAGCTGCTGCAGCTGATCCAGTTGCAGCAGATGGTCGACCGGCCGGTGGCCAAATTGTCCGGGGGGCAGCGCCAGCGCGTGGCAATCGCCCGCGCCATCGCCTCGCATCCCAAGCTGCTGCTGCTCGACGAGCCGCTGTCGGCGCTTGACGCCAAGCTGCGCGAGTCGATGCAGGTGGAGATTCGCCAGCTGCAGCAGCGCCTGAACATCACCACCATCATGGTCACCCACGACCAGCGCGAGGCCATGACCATGGCCGATGTCGTGGTGGTGCTCGGCGAACACCGCATCCAGCAGGTCGGCACGCCGATCGAGATCTACCGCAACCCGGCCAACGCCTTCGTCGCCGACTTCATCGGCTCGGGGAACATCTTCACCGCCACCGCGCTGGGCAACGGTGTGGTCGGGTTACCAGGCGGCGCGGCATTGAATGCAGCGCATTGCCCCAGTATCCAGCCAGGCGCCAGCGTGCGCATGCTGGTGCGCCCGGAAGACCTGCAACTGTCGACGGAGCCAGTGGCGGCGGCCAATCGGCTGGACGGAACCGTGACCTTCATCCGCGACATCGGCGCGACCATCGAGACCACCGTGCAGTGTTCCGGTGTCTCGCTGACCGCCCTCAGCATGCCCTGCCATGACATGGGCCTGCGCGTAGGCCAGGCCGTGTCGGTGACCATTCCGGAGCAGGCCTGCCGCGTCCTCGGCGCCTGACGCTGCCGCGCCGGCGGCTGGAGAGCCGTCGGCGCGGATTGCCCTGGAAGGTCTTCTAGACACCGGGCTGGAGATGCGCATAGCCGGCAGCACGAGTGAAATCAGGCAAGCGCCAGAGTCTGCCATTCGCCCCCCATGTGCCATCGGCGATGTCGGTCAGCTGGATCGAAGTCATCAGCATCCGGCCCTGGTCAGCGCATTGCTCGATGGCCTGATGCAGACCCAGCACATACTCGCTGCGCATCTGCTCATCCAGGACGCCGGCGGGCACCATGACCGTAACAATGCAGGGAATGGCCTGCGCCTGCACGTTCGCGCCCCCGCACAGCCAATCGGCAGATCGAACTTCCTCGATGAGTACCCAGCACAGGCTGCGCTGCCGTGGGTCGTCGCCTATACGCTCATGCGCGATGGCGGCTTCGCTGACTTGTTTCAACAGCAGCTCACGTTGCGGCTCGCTGAAGGCGCCGGTGGGCACCTTGATCAGGATATTGGGCATGGAAAAAACCTTGGCGATGGATTGAGCCGCTATTGGACCGGGTCGTCGCCCCTCGCAAAAGTGTCCGATCCGTCCTCTTTCGAGCATAATCAGCCAATGCATGATTTCACCATCCTGGTCGTACCCGGAGCGTTCGCCTCCAGCGTGGCCTCTACTCTGGACATCCTTGCCACTGCGGCAACCGTCGGTGAGCGGCTCGGCCTGGCCACCCCTCGCTGGAGGATCTGCGGTCCGCAATCGGGGCCGGTCCCGCTGGGTCATGGCTTGCAGCTGCAGGTGGAGCCGATGGAAGAAAGCGCCGATGACCATTCCTGCTGGGTCATACCGGGCATCGGCGTCAGTGACGTCGATTCGCTCAAGCGGCGCCTCGGGGAGCCCTGGTCGGCGCCATTGATTTCTGCACTGAACCATCACATCTCGACTGGCAAGGAAGTGGCCGCCTCATGCTCGGCCGTCTTTCTTCTGCAAGCGGCCGGGCTGTTGAGTGGCAGGAAAGCGACAACCTCCTGGTGGCTGGCACCGCACCTGCAGGCACTCGCACCGGACTGCCGCGTAGACCCGGACTTCATGGTGCTGGCGGATCCGCCCCTGACTACCGCAGGTGCCGCCTTCGCCCAGACCGACCTCATGCTGCACCTGCTCCGCCGGCGCCTTTCTCCCGAAATCGCCGACGCGGTGGGCAGGGCTCTTCTGCTCGACCGTCGCCAACTGCAGTCGCCGTTCGTCATCCCCGCCGTGCTGGTGCAAGGCAATGCCCTGATCTCCCGCCTGACCGTGCAGATCGAGCAATCGCTGCCGGAGCTCGTGGGAGTCAAGGCACTCGCCGCGAGTGTCGGCATGTCCGAGAGGACCCTGTCGCGTCACGTCCACAAGGCGACGGGGCACTCCACTTCGCAACTCATCCAACGGGTGCAGTTGAACAAGGCGCGAGCGCTTCTCGAGTCCGGCCAGTATTCGGTGCATGCAGTCGCGGCGCAGGTCGGCTATCAGGACCCAACGGCTCTCCGGCGCCTGATGCGCCGTCTATTGAATGCGACCCCGCGACAATTGCGCCGTCACTGATCAGCTCGCAGACCTGCCACTCCAGCACGTCCCCGCGAGGTCGGAAGTGGACGTCGGCAGGGCGGGGGCCGGCCAAATGCGGACGTCCAAACGCAGAATCATCCACCAATACACTGAAAGATCACGGGGACAATTCGACCAAACATGTTTTGACTTCAACCACTCCCATCGAGAGAAGCATGTAACCGGCTGCCGCACGTAACGGCTGCCATGGCTGCTGCTCAAAGACCTCTCGATCATGGCAGGGAAGGTTTAGCTCGTTTATCGCGAAGCACAGCTCCCAGACTCGATCGAGCTGAATCCTGAACTCATCGGGCAACGCAGCTCCACAGATACTGATCGCATCATGAACGAGCAACATGTGCGACGACCATGTCTCACATATGGGGCAATCGGGAATAATCTCTCTCTGCACCGCTGCGTCCGCTGCAAGAAATTCAAGCGCACCAACGAGCCTGGAAATTGCAGCAATTTTTCCCTGCTGCTCAGCGCCGTACCATTGCCATAACAGGTCTGAAAATCCCTCCATTTCCTGCCCGTCCATATACGCGAAAATAGAAATCATATCTTATGGCATTGGTCTGAAAGCACCCATTAGGTGGCCGCTACGGGTCGGAAGTAGCCCCTCGCCAACGCTACCTCCCAGCCGAAACCAGACCTCGATCATCGGTAGCGCCCTCACGCACCGCAAACACCTGCACCTCTACCAGGTACCCCTCCCCCAGGTCTGTCCCGACGCACGCCCGGGCCGGCTTCGGATAACCCTGCAGCCAGGCGTCGTAGATCTCGTTGACCTGATCGAAGTCGTCGTAGTTCGCTATCCAGATCTGTACCCGGGTCAACCGCTCCTTGCCGACAGCCGCCTCGACCATCAACGCGTCAAGGGTCGCCAGTACCTGCCGCAGTTGCCCCCGGACATCCTCGCGCGTGTCGTCCGCCACCACCCCGGCGGTTTCGAAAACGGCACCGTAGCTGACCGCCAGGGACATTCGCTTGCCCGATGCATAACGCGTGATCATCGATCATTTCCCTCCTTCGAAGCAGAGTCGGAAAAAAGCACCGGGTGGCGCGGCGAGCGGACCCACCCGGTAAAATTGACGGCCGTGAAGGCTCGTCTCCCGAAACCTCAATCGAGCTGGTTGATGCACACCACCTTGGGCTGGGTCATGTCCTCGTAGGCGAAGCGCACGCCCTCGCGGCCCAGGCTGCCGTACTTGGAGCCGCCGAAGGGCATGGCGTCGAAGCGATAGTCCGAGGAATCGTTGACCATCACTCCACCGGCCTCGATGCGTCGCGCCAGGCTGAGCGCCTTCGCCAGATCACGGGTGAACAGCCCCGCGTGCAGGCTGTACTCCGGCGCGTTGGCGAGGGAAATCGCCTGTTCCAGATCCTCGAATGGCGCCAGCATCACCACCGGCGCGAAGACCTCCTCGCGCCACAGTTGGCTATCCGCGTCGACGCCCTCCAATACCGTGGGCGCATAAGCGGCCCCCTGGCGCTGGTGGCCGCAGAGCAGGCGGGCCCCCTCGCCCAGCGCCTGGTTCACCAGATGCTCGGCCCGGCGAGCCGACGCTTCGGTGATCATCGGCCCCATATCGGTTTCGCGCCGCCCCGGGTCACCCAGCACCATGGCGCGAGTCAGTTCGACGAAACGCTCGCGGAAGGCCGCATAGATCGACGCATCGACAAGGATCCGCTGGGTCCCGATGCAGTTCTGCCCGGCAGCCCAGAAGGCGCCGGAGACGCAGGACTCCACGGTGGCCGCGAGGTCGCAATCCTCCAGCACCAGCACCGGGGCGTTGCCGCCCAGGTCCATGGCGAGCTTCTTCAGGCCGGCATCGCGGGCAATCTGCTCCCCGGTCGCGAAACCGCCGGTGAAGGAGATCATGCGGACCTCACGCACGGCGACCAGGGCCTTGCCCAACTCCACGCCGCCAGTCGCCACCGTCACCACGGACTCGGGCAGACCGGCCTCGACCAAATACTGCACCAGCTTGAGCGCGGACAGCGGCGCCAGCTCGGACGGCTTGAGGATCACCGCATTGCCGCCGGCGATCGCCGGCCCCAGCTTGTGGGCCACGAGATTCAGCGGATCGTTGTACGGGGTGATGGCCAGGATCAGCCCCAGGGGTTCACGGGTGAACCAGCCCTGGCGAGACTCCGAGCCTTCGTAGGCATCGAAGGGCACCACCTCGCCGGCGTTGCGACGGGCCTCCTCGGCGGAGAGCTTCAGCGTATTGATGCAGCGCTTCACCTCCTTCTCCGCCTGGCGCAGGGTCTTGCCCGCCTCGTCGACGATCAGGCCGGCGAAGTCCGCCGCGTCCCGCTCGATGAGCTGGGCGGCGCGTTCGAGGATGCTCGCGCGGCGATGACGCGGCTGCGCCGCGCTATCACGCACGCCCTGGCGAGCAATCGCGAGCAGGCGGGGAACATCCTGCGCGCCCAGGTTCGGAACACTGCCTACCAGCGTGCCATCGAAGGGGCTGACCACGTCGATCCGGGTAGGCTCGGGTACGGAGGAAAGGGAAACGGAGGACAGGCTCATGGGCTTCACTCCTCAGGCCTGACGGCTGGACGCGTGGAGGGCGACGATGTCCGAGAGCAACGCGAAGGCGGTCTCGATGCGACCGGCACCAGGGCCGGAGACCGTCACCGCGCCCAGCAGTTCGGTGTCGAAGGCCACGGCGTTGGTGGCGCCGGAAATACCCACCAGCGGGTGCCAGCTCGGCAGCAGGCGGGCCTCCACACCGGCATTCACCGAGCCATCGGCGTCGCGGCGGGCGGAGCCGATCAGCTTCCAGCGCGCCCCCGCCTCACGGGCCTGCTCGATATCCTTGCCACTGATGCCGCTGATTCCGCCACAGGCTACATCGCTGACCTGCAGGTGCGCGCCGAGCAGTTCGTTGGCGAGGATCACTACCTTCAGGCGCACGTCGTGGCCTTCCACGTCGGCCGTCGGGTCCGCCTCGGCGTAGCCCAGCTCTTGCGCCTTGGCCACGGCGTCGGCGAAGCCAAGCCCTTCTTCCATCCGCGTCAGGACGTAGTTCGAGGTCCCGTTGAGGATGCCTTCGAACCCGCGGACGCCGGAACCCGCCAGAGTCTGCCGCGCCAGGCGCAGCACCGGCGTGCCGCTCATCACCGAGCCTTCGTATTCGAACGCCACGCCATTGGCCTTGGCCAGGCGCTTGAGCGCTTCGCCGTGCAGGGCGATGGGGCCCTTGTTGGTGGTGACCACGTGCTTGCCCGCTTCCAGGGCCCAACGGCAGAAGGTCGCCGCCGGCTCACCGTCCTTCGGATTGGTGAAGGTGGCCTCGGCGATGATATCGGCCCCGGAGTGTTTGATCACCGACTCGTTGAAGGCTTCGGCGGTGCCTTCGGGCAGCTGCGCGAAGGCGCCCTTGACGGCCGGGAGCGCGGCGAGGGTGGCGGCGTCCAGGCCATTGCGGTCGACCACCGAGCCGAGGAACAGGTCGGTGACGCCAACGATCTTCAGGCTGAAGCCCAGTTCCTGCTGCCAACAGGCATTGCGCTCGGCGATCAGTTGGGCCAGGGCGCGGTTCACACCGCCAAAGCCCACGAGGGCGATCTTGTATTCGGTCATGGTTTGCCTTCCTTCTCAGGCGGTTGTTCGATGTCGATCAGCCTAAGAGCCGGGCCATGCCAGTTGAATATGGCAAAGCGCTGTATTTATTGGGCAATCTGACCAGCACCAGAGCGGCATGAACGCCAGGCGCAGAATGAAAAACGCCGCCCGGAGAAAGGTCCGGGCGGCGTGTTTTTTCCAGCAGGTTACGGCCGGCCTGGCCGGTTCAGATCACGGTGGAGAGCACGAACGAGGTCACCGTGTTCTCGACACCCGGCATCGCCGCGATCTCTCGCCAGACGTGGTGCACCCGTTCCGGGCTGGCGGCTTCGACACGCAGCATCAGGTCGAACTCGCCGCTGAGCACTTCGCACTGCACGATCTCCGGGATCGTCCGCAGCGCCGCGAGCACCGCCTCGCCACGCATGCGGTCGTAGCGATAGACGAAGATCACCGCATTGATCAGCGACGTGGGACGTCGGCCCTCGCCCACCCGCAGGGTGTAGCCCTGGATGGCGCCGTCACGCTCCAGGCGCTCGATGCGCTGGCGCACCGCATTGCGCGACAGGTTGACCTTGAGCCCCAACTCCGCATGGGCAATGCGCGCGTTGGCGGTGAGTTCGGCGAGGATGCGCTCGTCCAGGGGGTCGAGGATGCGCTTCATCGGCCGGCCCGCATCTGTGCCAGCACCTCGTGCAGCCCCGCCAGGTCATCGCGCGCCAGCAAGGCCCCGCAGGCCTCCTGGCCAGCGGGCGACGGCACGGCTCCGTGCCAGGCGCCCAGCTCCGCCAGCAGCGCCGCCGACTTCTCCGGCGCGAATTGTCCCAGGGTCACGATGGGCGCGCCGATATTGCGCCGATGCAATCGCCCGGCATAGGCGCCCGTCGCGGTATGCGGGTCCACCGCGCTGCCGGTCTCGCGGAACAGCGTGACGATCTCATCGCGGATCAGCCCGTCGTCCACGGCATAGGAGTCGAACAGCATGCGCGCCTGCAACCACTGGCGGTTGCCGATGCTCAACTCGCCACAGTCGTCGAAGTGCTCCATCAGCGTCCGCGTGGCTTCACCGTCGCGCTCGTACAGCTCCCAGACGAAACGTTCGAGATTGGAGAACAGCGAGAAGTCCATGGCGGGCGACAAGGTACGGCTGGCCGAACCCCTGCTGTAGCGGTTGCAATGGATGAAGCGGTGCAAGGCATCATTGCGGTTGGTGGAGACGATGATCTGGTTGATCGGCAGGCCCATCTTCTGCGCGATGAACCCTGCGTAGATCTCGGCGAAGCTCGCCGCCGGGATGCTGAAGCCCACTGGACGGATACCGCCACCCAGCTGCAGGGCCGCGTGGAAGTAGAAGACGATCTGCGCCAGCACGCCGATCCAGTTGGTCGAGTTGAAGCTGATCGGGATCAGCTCGGGGCACGGCCACGCACGCAGCAACCGGGACGCCAGCGACTGGCAATCGTCGAAGCTGCCATCCACGGCAACACAGCGCACGCCGTCGGAATCGGCACTGCGCATCACCGCCGAGCGATCCGCCGGCGTCCCGGCCAGTGGATAGAGCGCCAGCAGGCGCGCCGTCGGGCAGTGCCCCAGGGCGTCGATGGCCGCCACGGCGGTATCGCCATTGCTGGCCCCGACCAGTACCGCCCGCTCGCACTCCCGGCCCAGGAAGTGCCGGATCAGCCGCGCCTGCAATTGCGCGGCGAAGTCCTTGGAGGAACGGGTCGGGCCGTGGAACAGCTGCAGGACCCACTCGTTGTGGCCGATCTGCTGCAGCGGCGCAATGGCGCGATGGCGAAAGCCCCGGTAACTGTCGCTCACCAGCGCCCGCAGGCTCGGCTCGTCGAGGGTGTCGCCGACGAAGGGCGCGATCACCCGCCAGGCCAGTTCGTCGAACGGCAGCCAGGACCAGCCTGCGATCTCCTGCGCACTGAATTGTGGCAGCGACGCCGGCACGTAGAGCCCGCCGTCCGCGGCGAGACCGGAGAGCAGCGCCGTGCGAAAGTCCACGCTTGTGTCGGTGCCACGGGTGGTTGTGTACTGCATCGTCACTCCAGATGGGTATTCAGGTCTGGCGGTGAACCATGGTCACCAGCCAGGTGGCGAAGGCCTGGGCGTCCGGCGACAACGCCTGCCCCAGGCCACGCACCAGGTAAAACGACTCGCTGGCCTCGATGCGCTGGGTGAAGGGCGCTACCAGCCGCCCTTCCTGCAGCAGGTCCTCGGCCAGCGGCGAGCGCGCCAGGGCAACGCCCAGCCCCAGCTCCGCCATGCGCAGGGTGGAGACCAGGGTGTCGAACTGCATGCCGCTGGAATAATCGACGTCGTCCGCGCCCGCCCGCTTCAGCCAGTAGCCCCAGCCCTCCTCATAGCCCAGCACATGCAGCAGCGGCAGGCTCGCCAGATCGCGCGGCTCGCGCAGGGGCCGGTCTACTATCAGCGCGGGCGAACAGACCGGGACCAGCAGGTCCCAGGTCAGCCGCTGTGCCTCGACACCCGGCCACTGCCCGCTGCCCCAGCGAATCTCCAGGTCGTCCTCGGCATCGAGCTCCTTGACCCAGAGGTTGCTGATGTAGCGGATATCGATCTGCGGGTGGGCGCGGCGAAACTCGGCCAACCGGGGCGCCAGCCAGAAGTGCAGGAACGAAAGGCTGCCCCGCACCTTCAGGGGCCGCCGCTGGCGCTGCCCGAAGATTTCATTGGTGCCCACCGCCAGCCGGCTGATGGCGTCCTGCACCACCGGCAGGTAGGACTGCCCCTCCTCCGTCAGCCCCAGCCCGCGAGGCAGGCGCTTGAACAGCGCCACCCCGAGCTGGCTCTCCAGCTGGCGGATCTGCTGGCTCACGGCGCCCTGCGTGAGGTGCAGCTCGTCCGCCGCGTGGGTGAAGTTCAGGTAACGCGCCGAGACCTCGAAGGCGCGAAGCCAGTTCAGGGGGGGCAAGGCTTTCTGGCTCAACGGCGACTCCTCATGGCAACTGTGCAAGCGGCCTAGTATCGCGCTGCTCAGGCAACCTCGGAACCACGCCCCACGACATCCAGCGACATCTGACGACGCTCCCGCGCCTTACGGGTCAGCCAGAACACGAAGTAGCACCAGGCGATGAAGGGCAGGCCGAAGTACAGGGCCACGCGCTGGGCCGGGTCGAAGGCGATGCCGACGCAGGACAGCACGCAGCAGAACAACGCGGCCAGCGGGACGAGGGGATAACCGCGCACGCGGAACTTCAGGTCCTCGACCTTGCCGCCGTTGGCCAGGTAGTGGCGGCGGAAGGCGATCTGGCTGGCCGCGATGCTCATCCACACCACCACCACCGCCAGCCCGGAAATCGACACCAGGGCGAGGTAGATGGTGTCCGGCGCGAAGACGCTGCTCAGCAAGGACGCCATGCCGCCGGCCATGCTCAGGACGATGGCGTTGAACGGCGTGCCCCGGCGCGACAGCGACGCATAGCTGCGCGGCATGTTGCCCTGGTCGCTGAGCGTCCAGAGCATCCGCGCGGCCGCATAAAGCCCGGAGTTGGCGGCGGACAGCAGCGCAGTGATGATGACGAAGTTCATGATGTCGGCGGCGTAGGGAATGCCGATCATCTCGAAGACCATCACGAACGGGCTTTCCACCACGCCCGCCTGTTCACGCGGCAACAGGGTCGCCAGCACGAAGATGGTGCCGACGAAGAACAGTGCCAGGCGCAGCACCGTGGTGCGGATGGCCTTGGGCACGTTCTTCTCCGGGTCACGGGTCTCGCCGGCGGCGATACCGATCAGTTCGGTCCCGGAGAAGGCGAAGGACACCGCCAGCAGAGTCATCGCGATCGACCAGAAGCCCGTCGGGAACAGCCCCTCGCGGGTGAAGTTGCCCAGCCCGACGCTGTGCGCCTGCTTGATTTCGAAGCCGCCGAGAATGGCGCCGCCACCCACCACCAGGAAGGCGATGACCGCCAGCACCTTGACCAGCGACAGCCAGAATTCGGTTTCGGCGAAGGTCCGCACGGAAACGATGTTGCTGATGAACACGGCCGCCCCGAACAGCGCGCTCCAGATCCACACTGGCGTATCCGGGAACCAGCGCACCATGAGCATGCCGGCGGCGGTGAACTCCGAACCGATGGCCACCGTCCAGGTCAGCCAGTACATCCAGGCCACCGTGTAGCCGGTGCCCGGTCCCAGGTAGCGGGTCGCATAGCTGCTGAAGGAGCCGACTTCGGGCATCTGCACGGCCAGTTCGCCCAGGCACATCATGACCAGGTAGACCATGATCGCGCCGATGACATAGGCGATCACCGCGCCCAGCGGACCGGCCTGGTTGACGGTGTAGCCCGAGGTCAGGAACAGGCCGGTTCCGATGACGCCGCCCAGCGCCAGCATGACGATATGGCGGGTCTGCATATCCTGCTTGAAGGCATGCGCCGGAGCATTTTTGCTTGTTGTTGTCTGCGCGGACATTGTTGGACTCTCATGAAAGTTGGCGGGCAAGGACGTCGCGACGACCTCGTCTTGGCAGAGCGAATCGGATTGCCTTGCGTCTTGTTGTTGTTCGACTTCATGAAGTGGGGCGCCGCCCCCCCGCCGGGGGGCCCCCGCCGGGGGCAGGGGGCGGTGGAGGAGTGCGCAGGGCGCGCGACGCCGGGCCCCCCGGGGGCG